>JBBSOS010000377.1:0-2860 GCA_038259505.1 Candidatus Limnocylindrales bacterium
AGGATGCGCATCGCTTCGTTGGGCGCCAGCGAGGTCACGATGAGCGGCCGCCCGGCACCAGCCCCGATGGTGGGCTGGCCACCCGGACCGACCGTGGGCACGCCTGCGACGGTCGCCATCTCGACAGCCGAGAGCTGGTCGATGCGGACGCGCACGGATGTCCCCGGTGCCATCGCCAGCCCGTCCGGGACCATGGCCGGCGGCAGGTCACTCGCCACGCCGACCGACTCGCGAGGTACGACCACCAGGCCGTCCCCGAGCGAATCGACATCGACCGCGAGATAGGCCTGGCGCTCCTCGATGCCGAATGGCACCGCCACCCGATCGTCGTCGAGCGTCCTCCAGGTACGGCCGTCCAGCCGCTGGAGTCGCTGGCGCCGATAGACGAGCGGTCGGTCGTTCTCGTCGGGGAACTCGTCCTCGGAGCTGATTCGTCCCCGCGTCCGGATGTAGCGCGTCGCGGCTCCCGTGTCGACCGATCGGCCGGCGAGTGCCACGACATCGGCGAGCGGCAGTTCCGGCGCTGCGGAGAGGGTGCGCCCGATGCGGTACGCGGGTCCGAGGCTCCGGAGCAGCAGGACCGCGGCGCCCAGGATGAACGCCGCGACGACCAGCAGCAGCGCGCTGATCATGGATCGCCGGACACGGAACGACCCAAAGGAACCTCCGCGGGACATGGACGTTGATGTGATCGCAGCCGGCAGTCGCGCACCCAGCACCTTCGGGTCACCGACAACGCTACGGCGCCGGATGGGTCCGGGTCAACGGGACTCATCAACGATCGACGTGGTACTTCCGGCGTCCGTCCACGATCGGTCCACATCTTCATGGCCATCATCACCATGATCATCCGACGGCCTCCCCTCCGGTCAGGGGGTCGATGGTCAGCAGCCCGCCGCCCCAGGCGGTGAGCACGAGGCGCCCTCCGACGAGCTCCGCGCCGGTGATGACGTCGCTGTGGCCGATGCGCCAGACGACGCTGCCGGCTCCATCGAGGGCGACCGTCTCGACCTCGCTCTGGACCAGCACGTGATCGAGCCGGGACGACCCGAGCAGGGCCACCGTGGGCGTGCCGCTCTCCCGGCTCCATCGCAGCTCCCCGGTGCGCGCTTCCAGGGCGTACACGCGAAAGCCATAGCGCACCATCAGCAGACGTTGTGTGTCCCACAGCAGTCCGTCAGGCTCGTCGCTGATGACCGACGCGAACCGGGCGGTCCAGATGCCGATGGGTCCTTCGACCCGCAGCTCGGCGCGGCAGAGCCGGTCCGGCTCGGTGGACACGAGGAAGCCGTGGTCGGTCAGCGTGCCGCCGACCTCGCTGAGGGCCGTGATGGCCGCGATGCCACCACTGCCGGTCCATCGGTATCGTGCGGCCAGGCCACCGGGATACTGGACGACGGATCGATGCGCCTCGCCCGTCGATGCCACTGGCCCGCCGGCCTCGGTGGGCGTCTCCCCGCTCACACCCGGGTGGGCGCGCCGTCGCTCCGGGTGCCCTCTGGCGGTGCGGCCTCGGGCGATACCGCGATGGGTGCCACGGTCGCGTTGGCGAGGCTGCGCAGCGTCCCCGGCGGGACCGCGAACACGGCGTTGGGAGTGCCGGCCGCCGCCCAGACCATGGGGTATCGCCCCAGGTCGGGATCCATGATCACCCGCAGGGGTCGCTTGTGGGCGAAGGGCGGGATGCCACCGATGGTGAACCCCGTCGCCTCGGTGGCTTCGTTCGCGGTCGCCCGGCGCAGGCTGGACAGTCCGACGATCGCCGCGAGCCGTGCGATGTCCACCCGGTTCACGCCGCTGACGAGCGCCACCACCGCCTCCAGGCGCGTCTCGGTCGGTGCCACGAACACCAGGCTCTTCACGATCTGGCCGAGTTCCGCGCCTACCGCGGCCGCGGCCTCGGCGGCGGTATGGGTGGAGTCACTGAACGTCCGGATCTCCACCTGGACGCCTTTCCGGGCCGCAGCGTCACGGACGCGCTGGAGAGCGGGGTGGGAGTCCTCGGGCACGACCTGATTCTAGCATCGGGTCCGCGGACGACCTCCATGGCGTACCATGAGCGCACAGCAACATAGGGACAGGGGAGCGCCTCCGGGCGCTGAGAGTGCGGCTCGATCGCAGACCCTCGGAACCTGATCCGGTTCGTACCGGCGAAGGGAGTCCAACTCCGCGGCCACTGTCCTCCCATCCTCGCACCGGGAGGTCGACTGTCCCCGATGGAGCACCGACTGGCCGTGATCGTCGCCGATGGCCGGACCGATGACGCCCTGATCCGGGCTGTTGCCCGCATCGGCACGCTCGTCATCGGTGCCGATGGTGGCGCCCGTCGGGCGTTGCGTGCCGGTGTCCATGTCGACCTGGTGGTGGGCGACCTGGATTCGCTCCTGCAGGCGGATCTCGACGTGCTGGTCGCGGCAGGCGCCGAGGTCATCCGGGCTCGTCCCGACAAGGACGAGAGCGATACCGAGCTGTGCCTGTTGGCGGCGCTCGACCGCGGCGTCGGCGCCATCCGGATGCTGGGCATGCTGGGTGGTCCGCGCATCGACCACGAGCTGGCCAACGTGTCGCTGCTCGGCCACCCACTGCTCGATGGCGGCGATGTGGCCATCCTCGATGGCGTCACCACCATCCGCCGCACAGGCACGGCCGCCGGACCCGCCACGCTGACCGTGACCGGGGTGCCGGGCGACCTGGTGACGCTGCTGCCCATCGATGACCCGGTCGCGTGGGTCACCACCCACCACCTGCGATACCCGCTGCGGGGCGAGCCGCTCGCAACCGGCCCGGCCCGCGGCCTGTCCAACGTGATGCTCGGGGACATCGCCCGGATCGATACCCGGCGGGGTCGGCTGCTCGTCAT
>JBBSOS010000378.1:0-2853 GCA_038259505.1 Candidatus Limnocylindrales bacterium
ACCCCCGACGGCGCCGCGATCCCGACGGAGGTCCGTCCGGCTCGAGACCTGGGCGTGTTCCTGAGCGGTGTGCCGATGGACCGGGTGCGCGGCTACAACCCCGGCGCGGATGTCATCCCGCGGGCTCGCATCACGGCCTTCGTGACGGAGATGGGCGTGTTCGGGGCGTCCGATGTGGACGGCCTCCAAGCGGCGCTCGCCGAGCGGATGTCCCTCCGGTCCTCGTCCCAGGCAGGCGGAGACCTCCTCGGCGCCACGACGCCGCCGGACGACGCGGGTCAGGCGCCCACCGGGGCCGAGGCGCCCACCGGGTGCCACGGGCCCGGCACACCGGAGGTCGCTGGCTGATGGCCTCCCTGGCGCGCGCCGGATCGGTCCTCGGCTCCGGCCTCGAAGTGCGCACGACTCGGGACCGGGAGCTACTGCGGGACTTCCTCGAGTCCGACCGGCTGTTCGCCGCGTACGCGCTGTGCGACCTCGACGACCGGGAGTTCGGGCGCACGCGCTGGGGTGTGGCACTCGAGCGGGGCCGACCCGTGGCGGTGGTGCTCGAGTACACCGGCCTGTCACCGCAGCCCCTGTTCGTCATGGGTGACCACGCGGGGGTCGTGGGTGCCCTGCGGGATGTCATCCGGCCGCGCACCGCGTACCTCGCGGCGCGGCCCGAGCTGCTGAGCGCTGCCGCTGCCTCCTACCGCGTCAGCGATGGTCCACCGATGGTCAGGATGTGGGTCGATGCGGCCTCCTTCCAGCCCGTCCCTTCGTCGGCGGTGCGGCTGGTGCCCGCCGACATCAGCGACCTGAACAAGCTGTATGACTTCGGCCTGACCTCTTGGCTGCCATCGGAGTCGGTCGCCAATGGGGTCTACTACGGCCTCCGCGTGAATGGCCATCTGGTGGCTGCCGCGGGCACCCACGTCGTCAGCCGTTCCATGGGCCTCGCCGCCGTGGGCAACGTGCTGACCCATCGCGACTACCGGGGACGTGGCTTCGCTAAGATCGTGACGGGCGCCGTGACCCAGGAGTTATTGCGGTTCTGTGACCAGGTCGTGCTCAACGTGCGCGCCGACAACCCGCCTGCCCTGCGGGCGTACCGCACCATCGGGTATGCCGAGCACACCAGGTTCGAGGAGCGGCTGGTGCATCGCCGGGGCAGCTTCTGGGATAGCATCGTGGCGCCCATCAGGCGCTGGATCCCCGATCCATGGAGGGATCCGACCAGACAGGAGGAGTGAGTGACGGACTCGACCGTTCTTGAACCCACCCAGATGCATCCCGACTCCGGTGACGCCGCCAACGGCCAGACCGTTCCGCTTCCAGCACACGACGTCACCGACCTGGGGCTCGCGGACGAGGGAGTCCGCCGCATCGAGTGGGCAGAACGGGAGATGCCCGTGCTGCGCCTCATCCGCGAGCGCTTCACGCGCGAGCAGCCACTCGCAGGTGTGCGCATCGCAGCTGCCCTGCACGTGACCACCGAGACGGCCAACCTGGTGCGGACCCTGAAGGCCGGTGGTGCCCAGGTGGCACTGTCGGCGTCGAACCCGCTCTCGACCAAGGACGACGTCGCGGCCGCTCTGGTCGCACGGTATGGCATCAGCACCTACGCGCGACGCGGCGAGGACCGCGACACCTACTACGCCCACCTCAACGCGGTCGCGGATATCGGGCCCAACATGACCATGGATGACGGCTGTGACCTGGTGTCCCTGTTCCACAAGGAGCGACGACACCAGTTGCCCGACATCTGGGGTGGCACCGAGGAGACGACCACGGGCGTCATCCGGTTGCGCGCCATGTCCGCCGACGGGGCGCTGACGTTCCCGGTTGTGGCCGTCAACGAGGCCATGACCAAGCACCTGTTCGACAACCGGTATGGCACCGGCCAGTCGACCGTGGACGGCATCCTGCGCGCGACCAACATCCTGTTGGCCGGACGGCGGGCCGTCGTCGCGGGATACGGCTGGGTCGGGCGAGGGATCGCGATGCGGCTCGCGGGCATGGGCGCCCGGGTGGCCGTCGTGGAGGTCGATCCGGTGCCCGCCATCGAGGCCCTGATGGACGGCTTCGATGTCCTGCCGGCCGCCGATGCGGCGCGCTGGGGGCAGCTGTTCATCACCGCCACGGGCAACCTCAACGTATTCCGGCGTGAGCACTTCGTGGAGATGCAGGACGGCGCCATCATGGCCAACAGCGGCCACTTCGATGCCGAGCTGGAGCTCAAGGCACTCGCCGAGCTGGCCGAGGGACACATCCGGGAGGTGCGTGAGAACGTCCAGGAGTACGACCTGGGCGGCAAGCGGCTGTTCGTGGTCGCCGAGGGCCGCTTGGTCAACCTGGGCGCCGCCGAGGGCCATCCGGCCGCGGTGATGGACATGAGCTTCGCGGCGCAGGCGCTCAGCGCCGAGCACGTGGCCAGGGAGCACGCCTCGATGCAGCCTGCTGTCTACGTCGTTCCCGAGCACCTCGATCGGGAGGTCGCGCGGCTCAAGCTGGAGGCGCTCGGTATCCACATCGATGCCATGACCGAGGAGCAGGCCCGATACGTCAGCTCCTGGCAGGACGGCACCTGACCGTCCGCTGAGGGCGGCTGTGGGGACGTCATCCCGACACCGCCGCCGATACGGAGCACGGATCGGTCGGCCCGAGGGTCGCGCCGCCCCCGGGGGTCGCGCCGCCCCCGGGGTCGCGACGCGGGCTCGTGCTACCCTCTCACGGTCCCATCGACAAGGAGCCGCATGACCAGCATCATCGACGCTGCGCACTATCTGTTCACGTCCGAATCAGTGACCGAGGGTCACCCGGACAAGATGTGCGACCAGATCTCCGACGCCATCCTCGACGCCATCATCA
>JBBSOS010000379.1:0-2768 GCA_038259505.1 Candidatus Limnocylindrales bacterium
ACCGTCACCCTGGTCGACGCCCTCGTGCTGGCGCGCTCGGGGTTCGATCACTCGATCGACTATCGAAGCGTGATGGTCCTCGGTACCGCGCGCGAGGTCGACGATCCGGACGAACGCCTGGAAGCGCTGCGGGTGTTCATGGAGCGGCTCTATCCGGGCCGCTGGTCACAGCTCCGGCCTGCCACAGGCCAGGAGCTCAAGGCAACGACCGTGCTCTGGACCACCATCTCGGAAGCGTCGGCCAAGCTGCGGGTCGATGGGCCACACGACGAACCGGGAGATGAGACGTGGCCCGCATGGGCTGGCCTCATCCCCATCAGCGCGCACCTCGGGGAGCCGGTGCCGGACGGCTTCGTGCCTCCGGAGATGGCCGGACCCGACGTATCGAGACGGATCTTCCCACGCTGAGCTCGGGGCACGCCTGAACCCGCCGGAAACTCCCCGGATCAGGCGGGTCGATCCGGCGGAGGCAGCATCGATGGCTCCGGTGCTCACCGCCCTGTGCCGCCGCGCCAAGGCATATTGGGGCTACCCCGAGGGACTCCTGGAGCGCTGGGCGGACGACCTGCACATCGAACCTTCGGATATCGTGGCGGACACAGTGCTGGTGGCGGAGGCCCCGAACACCACGCTCCTCGGCTGGGCCCGGATCAGCCGGCGCGACGATCACAGTCAGCTCTCCGACCTGTGGGTCGACCCCGCCTGGATGCGGACCGGCGTGGGACGGGCGCTCTGGGACGCCGCCGTGGACGTCGCGAGGACAATGCCCTTCGCCGAGTTGCGGCTCGCTGCCGACCCCAACGCGGAACCGTTCTACCTGCACATGGGCGCCCATCGCATCGGCGAGGTGCCGTCCGAGGTCGTCAACGGTCGACGTCTGCCACTCATGGGCTTCGACCTGGGCCGACGACAGATGTGTCCGATGGATGCGCCGTGAGGACTCCCGCGACGTGCTACTTCGGGATGACCGTGTCCTCGATGCCCGACACGGATGGGGGATATCGGGGGTCGAGTCGCTCGAGCGTCTCACCCAGCACGTGAGCCACGGCGAGGTTGCGGAACCACTTGCGGTTGGCGGGGATCAGGTACCAGGGCGCCCACTCCGTTGAGGTCTTTCGGAGCGTGTCCTCGAATGCCGCCATGTAGTCATCCCAGCGGGCCCGCTCGGGCAGGTCGGCGGCGGAGAACTTCCAGCGCTTGTCGGGATCATCGAGTCGTGCCTGGAGGCGTTCACGCTGCTCGTCCCGGTCGATCATCAGGAAGAACTTGACGATCGTGGTGCCTGACTCGACGAGCATGCGCTCGAACTCGTTGATGGTCCGGAAGCGGGCGTGCCAGACCTTCCTCGGCACCAGGTCATGGACCCGCACGATGAGCACGTCCTCATAGTGGCTGCGGTTGAAGATGGCCACCGATCCCTTGCCGGGCGTGTGCTGGTGGACGCGCCACAGGAAATCGTGGCGCAGCTCCTGGGGGGTCGGCGCCTTGAAGCCCACCACGTCGCAGCCTTGGGGGTTGAAGGCGTCCATGACGTGCCGGATGGTGCCGTCCTTGCCCGCGGCGTCGATGCCCTGGAGCACGACGAGCAGCGATCGCGTTCCTTCGGCCCACAGCCGCTCCTGCAGGTCGGTCAGCACCGCCTCGTACTGCTGTTGCTCGGCCTCGGCGTCGGCGCGTTTCCAGCCGAATGTGTGGCCGGCATGGAACCCGTCCAGGTCGAGCTTGGCGCCTGGGCGGATACGTAACTGGTCGCTGAGGCGATCCCCGTCCTTCGACGCGGCCACGCTATCCTCCTGCTCGCCGTATCGCCCATGGCACCGCCGCGGGCATCGCGCGCAGGATACCGTCCGGCCCCCTGCGAGCGCTCACGGCGATGCGCCGGGCACGGCGGTGGGCCGCATGGAGGGGCCGGGCGCATTCGATGTCCAGGACGGGTGTCCGGGCATCGACGGCAGGTCGTCGCCCTCCAGCCAGTCGGCGAGGAAGCTCCTCAGGTCCTCCCCGGCGTCCTCGGACGCCAGCGTGATGAAGTCCTCCGTGGAGGCAGTCGAATCGGCGAACCGCTTGAGCCACCCGCGCTCGATGGCCTCGAACGTCGGCGTGCCGACACGCTGCCGAAGGGCGTACAACGCAAGCGCACCCTGGTCATAGATGGTGCCGCCGTATGCGAACCGCGGCGCCCGCGGACGTCCGGGCGGACCACCCGCGTCACGGGCCGCCTGTCCGCCTGCGTAGATCGCACGCATCCGTCCATCGAGCCCGGTTGGGTCGCACCCCGTCGCCGCCTCCCACTGCCGCTGGTAGAAGGTCGCATGGCCCTCGCTCAGCCACTTCTCGTCCCATCGCCCGATGCCCACCGAGTCACCGAACCACTGGTGCGTGACCTCATGGACGACCACGCCGCGCCACGCGCAGTCCGGGATGCCTGGACCGAGCATGTTCGCGTCGGCAAGGATGAGTGTCTGGCCCTCGAGGATGGCCCTGGTCGCTCCCGGACCGACCAACTGGACCCCGAGGGTGTCGAATGGGTACGGAGCGCCGAGGGTCCCTTCCAGCCACTCGACCGCCTCATCGAGGGCGTCGAGCCGGGCCGGCGCCAGCGAGACCAGCCCGGTCGGAACCGACGACCGCCCGTGTGGACCGGATGTCAGTGCCGCCTCGACGACACTCCAGCGACCCACTCCGATGCCCAGCACATGGGTCGCGACCGGGTGGTCGGACTGCCAGGTCGTGGTGGTCGAACCATCATCACCGGCCGCCTGGAGCAC
>JBBSOS010000380.1:0-2741 GCA_038259505.1 Candidatus Limnocylindrales bacterium
CTGGATCTGCACCCGACTGATCTCTCGCCGGTCGCTGGGCGCCGCGATGTCGCTCTCGACACTGCGCAGGATCATGCAGTCGGCGCCGGGCAGGTTGCCGGCCTCCGACGCCACCAGGGCAGCATCCTGGCTCGCGCGGTTCACGCCCAGGGTGGCATTGAAGGCGAGAGCGAACTCGATGATGCCCACCATGACCAGCATCATCACTGGGATGATGATGGCGAACTCGAGCATGGCCTGGCCCCGTTGGGACGGGCGTGACCGGTCCGTCAGGGATCGACCCCGGACGAGGTCAGACAGGCGGGCAAGGGCTCTGCTGGGCATGGGCATGATTAACGGTCCTCGGGCCGCTCGGGGCATATGGGACGATGGTCCGGGTCCACCGGTACCAAGGTCGTGGGTGCACGTGACACGTTCCCAGCAGACCGCCCGCCACCCACCCTGGGTCGTCGCCGGACATCGTCGATGCCGGGAGCGTTCCGCGCAGATGCCGTCATGGGTGGGACATCCGCCGCGTCATCGACGACACCGATCCCGGGCTATCCCGCAGGCGTTGCGCATGTCAGGCGTTGGGATGTGTCGCTCCTTGCCTTCGATGCGCCGGACGATGGGTGGATGCTCAGGGCTGGGCAGTGCGCCGACGCACCACGGGTAGGGTCAGGTCCTTGACCTCCCCCGTACGGAGGTACTAGCTTCGCCTGACATCCGGCGAGATGCAGTCGGGCAGACGGATACCCAGAACGACCCATCCCATCGGGTCGGTTCCGTCACCCGGTTGGATGAGACGTCTCGCGCCACCCCTGGGTCTGTGTGCCCAGAGCCAACGGGGGTCTCCGTCTGTGTTCGCGCCTACCATCAGCGTCGTCGTCCCTGCCATGAACGAAGCGGCGAACCTGCCGCACGTCCTGCCCCGCATCCCCGGTGACGTGCTCGAGGTCATCCTCGTCGACGGCGACTCGACCGACGATACCGTCGCGGTCGCGCGGTCCGTCCTGCCCCGGGTACAGGTCATCCGGCAACATGGCCGGGGCAAGGGAGCCGCACTGCGAACCGGGTTCGCGGCCGCTCACGGCGACATCATCGTGATGCTCGATGCAGACGGTTCGACGGCACCCGAGGAGATCCCCGCATTCGTGCGCGCCCTCATCGACGGGGCCGACTTCGCCAAGGGGTCGCGTTTCCTGCCCGGCGGTGGCACCTCCGACATGCAGCTCTACCGGAAGGTGGGCAATGCCGCGTTCGTGGGCATGGTCAGGCTGCTGTTCGGGGGCCGCTACACGGACCTGTGCTACGGCTACAACGCCTTCTGGCGCCAGGTCGTGCCCAGGCTGGGCCTCGACGGCGACGGCTTCGAGATCGAGACCATGATGAACGTGCGGGCGCTCAAGATCGGCCTGCGAGTGGCAGAGGTGCCCTCGTTCGAGTCGCTCCGCATCCACGGCGAGTCCAATCTGCACACCATCCCCGATGGGCTTCGCGTCCTGCGCACCATCATCCGGGAGCGGTTCTCAGGGTCGGTGCGGGCGGTGGCGCCCATGCCCACTCCCATCGTCGTGCCAGTCATCGAGATGGCCCCCGACGCGGTCGAGGCCCAGGCCGCCACCGCGTCGAGATGGGCCGACCCAGCCTGGGTCGCGCGCGGCTCGACCACGACCGAGGCACTCACGGCCCGGTAGGGATGCTCGGTCCCGACGCCTGCACGGCGGGCGTCGTTGCCGAGGTCGGCCGGCCGGCTCCGAGGCCTCCAGGACTGGCTGCCGGATCGGTACTTCGGTACGGGGGACGCATGGGACCGGCCCCCGGATACTGTCCCGGCCGGGGACGTGGGCACCGGCCGCGCCACATCGCGCGAACCCGCCGATCCCAGTGAGCGATGCATCCCGTGATCCTTCTACCGTCCTGGCCGACTGTTGCGCTGCCGACCTGGCATGAGGCTGTCGTCGACCCGCGTCCCGTGACGCCATGGGTCGCCGCCTGCCGGCATCGAGTCGCCACCTGCCGGCATCAAGTCGCCGCATGACAGCAGCAGGGCGGCGGCGCATCGCGGTGGTGGGATCAGGCACCCGGTTCCTGTCGGGGTTCACGGTGTAAACGAGGCGCCTGGCCGAGGGGCTCGCCGAGGCCGGCGTCCGCACCTCCGTGGTCACGATGCGCCAACTGCTGCCCACCTTCCTGTACCCCGGCAGGGCTCGTGTCGGCACCGACCTGACCAGGCTCGGTGACGGTCCCCGGGTGCCGACCTTCGATGGCGTCGACTGGTGGTGGCTCCCGAGCCTGGCGTGGGCGGCTGCGTTCCTGCGTCGGCAGCGGCCGCAGGTCGTGGTGCTCCAGTGGTGGACCGGGACGGTGTTCCACAGCTATCTGGCGTTGTCCATCCTGGCGCGCGCCATGGGTTCCCGGGTCGTCATCGAGTTCCACGAGGTTCAGGACACCGGAGAGATCCGGCTGCCGCTCGTGGCGCGCTACTCGCGTCTCGTTGGCTCGCTGGTCATCCGCATGGCCGCGGGATACACGGTCCACTCCGAATTCGATCGTGACCTGCTGGCTCGGCACTGGGACCTGCGGGGCAAGCCCGTGACGGTGCTGCCACACGGTCCGTATGACCACTACCAGGCCGGCGATGCCGTCGGGCCGGCGCTGCGGAATGCACCTGACGATGCCTGCAACGTCCTGTTCTTCGGCATCATCCGGCCCTACAAGGGTCTCGAGGATCTCATCGCGGCCTTCGAGCGGCTGTCGCC
>JBBSOS010000381.1:0-2730 GCA_038259505.1 Candidatus Limnocylindrales bacterium
GCCGCCGCGTCGCCGTCACCGGCTTGGGCATCGTGAGCCCCGTCGGGTCGGATATCGCCACCGCATGGTCGAACTTGACCGCGGGGCTGTCCGGCATGCGCGAGATCACGTACTGGGACGCGTCGTCGCTGGAGTGCCAGGCAGGCGGCGAGGTGCACGACTTCGATCCCAACACCTGGATGGATTTCAAGGCGGTCCGCCGGACCGCCAAGAACGTCGTGTTCGCGGTCGCTGCCGCCAAGCAGGCGGTCGCCGACGCTGGCCTGGTGGTCGACGCCGGGAACGCCGAAGAGGTCGGCGTCGTGTACGGCTCGGGCGTCGGCGGTCCGGGACTCATGGCGGATGCCATCGAGATCATGAAGTCACGGCCACGCTCGGTGAGCCCGTTCTTCATCGCCAACATGCTGCCCGACACGGCGTCGGGGCAGATCGCCATCGAGCTGGGGGCGCGCGGCCCGAACATGTGCATCGTGACCGCCTGCTCGACGGGCACCCACAACATCGGCGAGGCGGCCGAGGGCATCCGGCGGGGCGACTTCCATACGGTCATCACCGGATCGACCGAGACCCCCCTGTTCGAAGTGGCCTACGTCGGGTTCAGCAACATGCGGGGCATGGGGACCCCCCGGGGCGACGAGGGCCTGACATCGATCTCGCGCCCGTTCGACAGGAGCCGCAATGGGTTTGTGCTGGGCGAGGGCGCCGGCGCCATGGTGCTCGAGGACCTGGAGATGGCGAGGGCGCGCGGCGCCCGTGTCTACGCAGAGGTCGTGGGGTATGGATCGGCGGGCGATGCGTGGGACCTCATCCAGCCGGTCGAGCAGGGCGATGGCACCCGCCGGGCGATGGAGTTCGCGATGTTCCGACACGATGTCCCGCGGGACGAGATCGACCTCATCAATCCCCACGGCACCTCGACGCCACTGGGCGACCTGCGCGAGTCCCAGGCGATCCACACGGTGTTCGGCGATCGCGCCAAGGAGATCGCTATCACGGGCACCAAGTCCATGACCGGCCACCTCATGGGGGCCGCGGGCGCGGTCGAGGCGGTGTTCACAGTGCTGTCCGTGTTCCACCAGCTGGCCCCCGCGACCATCAACTACGCCGAGCCTGATCCCGAGATCGACCTCGACGTGGTGCATGGTGCATCACGATCGATGCGCATCCGCTACGCCATGTCCGACAACATCGGCCTGGGCGGCCACAACGGGGCGATCATCTTCAAGCACTACGACGGCGACTGACCGGCGCGGGCTCGATCGCTCCACCGGTGAGAACATGCGCCCATGAGTTCGAACGATCCGGATACCCCGCGACCCATCACCGCCGCCTACTTCTACCGCGTCTCGTGGGGTCACCACGAGGAGTGGCTGGAGCTGTTCCGCCGTAATCACTGGCCGGTGCTCCGGGAGCAACTGCGCGACGGCCGCTTCACCGACGTGCGTCTCTACGAGCCGAAGTACCACGGCGATGGCCGTGCTGACTGGGACGTGATGGTGACCATCACGTATCGGGACTGGGCCGCGATGGAGGCGCACAGCGAGGCTGACCTCAAGCTCCGACTGTACCCGGACCAGGACCGCTTCCGGGTCGAGGAGACTCGCCGGTTCGAGCTGCTGGAGGCGCACTGGGACGTGCCCCTCTCGGACCTGGAGCTGCCTGCAGGGTGACGGCGCTCCGTCCCGCCGATCCGCTGTTCGGCTTCTACGGGCCGGGATCGGCCATGTGGCGGATCAACCGGGAGGCGGTCCTCCTCGGTGCCGGTCCTGCCGCGCTGCTGTTGCAGGTCGCGCATCCGCTCGTCGCGGAGGGAGTTGCACAGCACAGTGACTTCGAGGCGGATCCGTTCGGTCGTCTACGAAGGACACTGGCCACGACCATGGACCTGGTCTTCGGAGACGGACCACACGCCGAGCGGGCCGTCGCGCGGCTGAATGGCGTGCACGCATCCGTCCGGGGACCGGTCACCGATGCCGAAGCGCGGTCGTCAGCCGGCGCGGACCAGTACCGGGCCCTGGACCCAGAGCTGCTGCTGTGGGTCCAGACGACCCTCGTGGTGACCAGCGTCCAGGCATATCGTCGATGGGTCGGCAGACTGTCTGACGATGCAGCCGACGCGCTCTGGCAGGAGGCGCGCGAGGTGGGTGTGCGCATGGGTATCCCGCTCCGGGTCAGCCCGGTGGACTGGCCGGCGCTCATGGGCTACTGGGGACGGATGCTGGCGCCCGAAGGCCCGATCCAGGTCACCTCGACTGCGCGCGCGCTGGCGCCGTCGATCGTGCGTCCTCCCCTGCCGAGCACACCCGGCTGGGCGGTCGACCTGCTGGCGTTGCCGGGCCTGGGGCTGTTGCCGGACCGGATCCGCTCCGCGTACGGCATCACCTGGGGACCGGTTCGCGCCGGCATATCACGAGTGGCGGAGCGTGGGTTGCGCATCTGGACCGGACTCGTGCCCGGCTCCTGGCGGGCGATGCCGCAGGCACGTGCGGCCGATCGACGCGTGCGGCCGCTTGGGAGCAGCGACGCGACCGTGGGCTGATCATGGCCCGCTACCATACGCGGATCGCCCCGAGGAGCCCCATCCGTGCCTGATAGTGACCTGTCCCGACGCGCCGTCGTCACCGGCCTGGGTGCCGTGACCCCCATCGGCAACGATCACCCGACGTTCTGGCGGAACCTCGTGGTAGGTGTCAGTGGCGGCGGCCCGATCACCCATTTCGACCCGAGCAC
>JBBSOS010000382.1:0-2720 GCA_038259505.1 Candidatus Limnocylindrales bacterium
CGACGACGGTGCCGGTCCCCTCATCGAGTCCCCAGCGCGCGACGAGGCCGGAGCCGGAGGTGAGTTCGTCGTCCTTGGCCGCCAGGATCTCGGCGCCGGAGCGCGCATGGTCCCAGACCCGTGCTTCGTCGATGACGCCATCGAAGCGGCCCGCCGTCGGCGTGCCGTCCGACTTGATCATCGCCCCGAGGGCGACGCCCTGGATGGAATCCGAACGGGGCGATACTCCTGGGGACGAGGTGTTCTCAAGGTTGCCGTCGAGATAGAGGTTCCAATTGCTGCCGTCGTACGTGGCGGCGGCATGGTGCCAGACGTCGTTCGTGATCGCCGTCGTGCCGCTGATCGGATAGTTCTGGCCGCCAGGATCGGCCTCGAGGTCGGCCGCGATCACATCGCCCGTGGTCTTGATGCCCAGGATCCAGTTGGCGTCGACAGTCGAGTTCTCAGCCTCTGCCGCACCGTGGGTCAGCAATGGCACAAGGGTGGTGATGCCACCGCCACCGGTCGTACTCGGGATGCCCGTCCCGGTCCGCTTGAACCAGGTTTCGACCGTGAACTGACCAAGGTCCAGCTTGGCCGGGTCGCCGAATGTGACGTATGCGCCCGAGGCGCCCAGCTGGAGGGCCGTGTTGCCCGCGGCAGACACTGCCGCTGGTGCGCTGATCGCCACGAGGCTCGTGATCAGGGCACAGGAGAAGGCGAGCGACAGCACACGGCTGCGCGCGGGCACGGGAGTCGACGACATGAGCCCTCCGGGGCGGTTTCCGTCCTGGCACTGGGTCGCGCGCAAGGGACGTCTGGGTTGCCGCACTATGGGGGCGTCGACGTTGCGCTGTCAATCGTCAGGGGGACATGGCCCGCAGGTACCGGTGTCCCGGCACAACGGCTGCCCCGGACATGGTGAGGACCGGCAGGTTGTCCCCTGCCGGTCCGGTGGGCTGCGGTGCTGGGTGTGGCCGGGCCCCAGCGGTCACCCGGCCCGGGGGGTCGCTGCCGGTGTGGCTCACATGGCGGTGAGGGTCAGGGTCCGGCTCAGGACTTGGTGGCCGCCCGGACGACGTCCTTGCGGGAGCTCTGGAGGAGCGACGAGAAGGTCAGCTGGAAGTAGTTCCGGAGACCCGGCTTGGCGACGTCAACGATCTCAAGGACGCTTCGAAATACGGGTTGACAGGCGCTCGTGCGGCATCATGCGACCTCCGCCGGTCTCCGAGCTGCGCTGGGCTGGTCGACCCCGCTCCGCTGCGTCCGGTCCGTGGTTCTGCGGGGTCAGACCGCATCCTCGGGCAGCGGATGGAAGCGGTAGCGGACCCGCACGTACTCGGGGTCCCGCTCGAACGGGTGGATCTCGACGTAGCCCCGCTCGAGCAACCAGGGCGCCCACACCTCGGTGTCCTCCCGGGTGAGCACACCGTCGCTGTCAGCGAGGAGCAGGCAGATCATGTACAGCATCTCCGACTCGAAGGAGATCTCGCCAGCCTCCCGCTGCGCCATGGCGCGTTCGATGGGCTGGCGTCGCAACACCCTCTGGGGCGGGTACTCCGGCGGCCTCACGAGCGAAGTCTACGACCGGAGGGCGGCCACCGATGGGAGAGGGCCCGTGGCTCGCTTGCTCCAGGGTGCAGCGGCGGCGGCGAATCGGCGTGCATGCGGGCCGGAGGTGGAGTGTGGGCCTGCAGACAGGGTGGTCCGTGACGGATGTGAGGTCAAGCAACCTGGGACCCGCGCGCTGACGGTGGACGTGTCCGACAGCGGAGCCGATGATGTCCGCACGCGGGCAGCGGGGACGATGCCCCACGCGACAGGGGCAAGGGCTGATGCGACAGGGGCCACCGCGACTCGACCGGAGCCAGGGCATCAGTGATCTGCGATACCTCGCGGAGCTGCTGGTCTGGTCGCAGCAGGACGGGCAGACCCCGGATACCCGGTCGACCGATGTCGGAGCGGACAGCATCCATGCCCAGTGGATCGCAGCCTGTGAGCCATCGCTCATCCTCGAGCTCATCCGGCGTCTCGACCGAGCCGACGAGGCCGTGTGCCTGGCGCACGACGCCCATGATCTCGGTCCAGAGGATCGCACCTCCGGCGACTGCGCTGCCGAGGCCTACCTGGCGGCCAGCGGCCTGGGCTGGAAACGGGCCAGCGACGACCCGGTCGGGCATGCCCGGGCCGATGATCTCATCACCGGTCCATCGCCGACACGCCTCGAGCCCTGAGGGTGGGGAGTCGGGCGCGTCATCCCGGGGAGGCCGATGGGGATCGTCAGGGTGGCCCGCTATGGAGGCCCCCAACCCATCAGGCACCACGCGGATCAGCGCCGCGGGTACCCTCAGCGAGCGGCGAGGGAGGGCCCGGTCCGGGAGCGCCCTCCTCTCCGCGTGGCTGGTGCCCGGCCCGTCAGTGGGTGTCCCAGTCCTCGAGCGTCCGGTCCAGCTGGCGATCATATCGGGCTCGGCGATCGGGGTCGCGCAGCACCTGGTACGCCTGGTTCACCTCGATCATCCGCCGGACCGCATCGGGGCCCTCGTGGAGGTCCGGGTGGTAGCGGCGGGCGAGCTGGCGGTGGACCACGGCGAGGATGTCGGGATCCGCTGTCCTGTCGAGCATGAGCACTTGGTAGTGGGTCCGCTCCGTATGTCCGTCCATGGCGAGGGCATCATAGCCGGCCCCCGGTCCGCACCGGACCCCCTACGACCGACCATCACCGACCCATCGATGGTCCC
>JBBSOS010000383.1:0-2720 GCA_038259505.1 Candidatus Limnocylindrales bacterium
ATCGGATCGTCGACGTCAGCCATGGCAGGTCGCGCGACTCCGCGCGGCGTGTCATCGATGCCGACGGGCTGACCCTCGCGCCCGGGCTCATCGACCTCCACTCACATGCCGACTTCACGCTGCCGGCCTTTCCCGGTGCCCGGAACTCACTGTCCCAAGGCGTCACCAGCGAGGTGCTGGGCAACTGCAGCTGGTCACCGGCACCGATCTCGCCCGATCCCGGCCTCGCCCGCTCGATGCGAGACATCAGCACCGGCATCGGGCCCGACCTGGACTGGGCATGGACCGACACCCGCTCGTTCCTGGCGCGCCTGGATGCGGCGCGGCCCGCCGTGAACTGCCTGCCACTCGTCGGTCACGCAGCAATCCGGGTGGCAGCGATGGGCATGGACGAGCGCCCGCCAACCCAGTCACAGATGGACCTCATGGTCTCGACGCTGCGAGCATCCCTCGACGCGGGCGCCTGGGGATTCAGCACCGGGCTGGTCTATCCGCCCAGTTCGTTCGCGTCAGCCGATGAGATTCACGCTCTCGCCCGAGAGGTCGCCGCGGTCGGTGGCCTGTATGCGTCGCACGTGCGCGACGAGGGGGACCATGCGCTGCGTGCGGTCGAGGAAGCGATCGCCACGGCGGCCGTTACCGGCGTGCGCCTGCAGATCTCCCACCTCAAGACAGCGGGCACCCGAAACCGGGGCGCGGTCCGCCACTCGCTGGCAGCGATCCGAGCCGCGCGAGCGGCCGGCCTCGTCGTTCACTGCGATGTCTATCCCTATGAGGCGATGAGCACCTTCCTGTCCCAGGCGCTGCCTCCCTGGGTCCTCCACGGAGGCGTGGACGAGCTGGTGGCGCGGCTCGCCTCTGCCGGGATCCGGTCGCGCATCGGCCACGACATCGACCACGGACTGCCGGGTTGGCCGAACCTGGTGAGCAGCGTCGGCGGCTGGGGCACGGTATTCATCACCCACACCGAGTCGTCGGATCTGGCATGGGCTCGCGGGCGCTGGCTCACCGAGCTTGCCGAGGAACGCGGTCGGACACCGCTCGAACTCGTGTTGTGGTTGCTCGAGGCCGACCGGGCGGCCACCGTGATGATCCTGTTCGGGCTCGACCCGGACGATGTCCGGGCGGTCCTCCGGGCGCCGTTCGCGGGCATCGGCTCCGATCAGCTGGGAGTGGTGAGCGACGACGCAACGGTCCATCCGCGGGCGTACGGCAGCTTTGCGCGAGTCGTCGGACCGATCGTCCGCGAAGGGGTGTTCACGCTCGAGGAAGCGATCCGCAGGATGACATCGCTGTCGGCGTCGATCATCGGGCTGACCGACCGTGGCCGCATCGCCCGGGGCATGGTCGCTGACCTGGTGCTGTTCGACGCGACGCGTGTCCGTGACGAGGCGACCTACGAGCACCCAGGTCGTCTGGCGTCGGGCATCGAGTCGGTGGTGCTTGGGGGTCGCATCGTCGTCGACCACACCGACCTGACCGACACCCATGCTGGCCGGGTCCTGTGCCGGGCGCCATCCGCTGGGTGATGCGCTTGACATCGCGTTTCGCAGCTCGCTAGGATCATCGCATCGTGAACCGTCGTTTCACCTCGCGGCTGTCGCCTCCGCTTCAGCCCGCGCTGTCAGCGTGTCGCGGGTGAGCGATCCGGTCGACAGCTTCACGGCGCCATCGTCACACACCTTGGGCAGCCGATTCGGTCGCGCGCTCGCCGGCTCCGAGCGACCCTGGGATCCGACCAACCGTCTGGGCCTGCTCGTCCTGTGCGTCGTGATGATCGTGGCCCTGAGCATTGTCTACCCGCGGTTCGCGACGGTCTCCAACGCCTTCACGATCCTGCTCAACATCACCGCCATCGGCATCGCGGCATTCGGTTCCGCGATGCTCGTGATCTCGGGCAACGTCGACCTCTCCATCGGTGGCATCTACGCGCTGGTGGCGGTGATGACGGCGACGGTCGCGCGCGATACCCAGGAGCCGCTGCTGGCCGTCGGTTTCGGCATCCTGGCGGGTGCGGGCCTGGGCTACATCAATGGACGCCTGGTGCGGGCGCTCAAGATCAATCCCCTGATCGTGACGCTGGCCATGGCCACCATCTTCCGAGGACTGGCGTACGTCGTGACCGATGCCCAATCGGTCACCGGGTTCCCGGACGTGTTCCTGACCCTGGGCCGAGGGTCCATCGGGCCGGTGCCGGTGCCGGTCGTCATCGGTGGGGCCGTGTTCTTGGTCGGCAGCTATCTGCTGCTGCGCACCGTCGTTGGCCTGCACATCTATGCGACCGGCGGGAACGAGCCCTCCGCACGACTGGCGGGCATCAAGACCGGTCGACTGGTGACCTCGATCTTCGCGGTCAATGGCGCGCTGCTGGGCCTGGTCGCGGTGCTGACCGTCGCACGGCTGGGCAGCGCGCAGCCGCTCATCGGCATCAACTTCGAGCTCGATGTGCTGACCGCGGTGATCCTGGGCGGGGTCGCGTTCACGGGCGGAGCGGGTCACCCCATCGGGGTCATCATCGGCGTCGTGACCATCGGGGTCCTGGACGCGGGCATCATCTTCGCGGGCGTACCGGACTTCTGGCAACAGATCACGCGGGGTGTGGTGCTCCTGCTGGCACTCAGCTTCGATCAGTTCGCGGCACGTCGACTTGAGAAGGCGCATGGGACCGAGATGCGCGGCGACCCGGCCCAGGTGGAGTCACGCTCACTGGACCGCCCGGC
>JBBSOS010000384.1:0-2702 GCA_038259505.1 Candidatus Limnocylindrales bacterium
CCGGTCGCTGTCGAGGCCTGATCGACCAACCGCCGAGGGGCGTCGCCGCCGCGTTCAGGCGATGTCGACCACCCGGAACGCCTCGACCGCGACCACCCCGAATCGATCAGCTCCCCTGGCCGCCCACTCGCGGATGAGGGCCTCGAACGATCCGGGCTCGCGGATCTGGCTGGCGTGTTCGCGAAGTGCGGCGAGCTTGACCTCGAGGGTGTCTGATACGTCGACCCACGCGTTGGGCTGGTCGGTGAAGAACAGGTACAACCGCTGGACCGCGTGCGGCTCGAGGCCCTCGTCGATCATGAGCTGCGGGAACGCCATCGCATTGCGCGACGCGGGATACACCGCGTCGACGGCCGCGATGCCGGCGGTCCGATGGTCCGTGTGCTGGATGTGGCCGTCCGACGTGATGAGGACCGTGGGGTCCATCGTCGCCACTGCATCCGGGCGGAACGTGCGCAGCAACCGGACCAGTTGCTCGCGGAGGGCGAGGTCGTTGGCGAGCGCGCCATCGGGTCGATGCAGGAACGTGACGTCCTCATAGCCGATGTGGGCTGCCGCGGCGCGCTGCTCGCGCTCACGCAGGCGGGCAAGCTCGAGCGGGTCGGTGCGCGGATCATCGGCACCTGCGTCGCCGCTGGTACAGCAGACCAGGTGCGCGACGCTCCCGGCACGGATCCAGGACGCCACCGAGCCGGCTGGCCCGAAGTCGGCATCATCGGGATGCGCGACGATGACCATCAGGCGATCCGGTCGCCCATCGTGGAGGGCGGGCTCGGAGCCGCGCTCTGCGGAGGCGGAGGGCTCCGTCGTCATCATCGACGACCAGCGTGTCCGGGACCGCGCCCATGAGAGCGCTTGCATGGTTCACGGCGGCGAGTGGCTGACATCTGATACCGTCCTCCCGAGGCATCGCTCGTTCCCCCCATGAGCGATGCCTCCTTGTGCGCCCGGGCGCACCCTTGACCCGTGGCGCACGCCTCCACCCCGGTCACGCGTCCAGTGACAGGGCTTCGATGGCCGCCAGGACCTCCTCGGCGTGGCCGTCCGGCTTGACTTTCAGCCAGACCTTCGCGATGACGCCCGACGGGTCGATGAGGAACGTGGTCCGCGCGATGCCCTGGTAGGTCGTGCCGTCGTTCACCTTGTCGACCCAGACACCGTAGCGCTCCGCGACCGCATGATCCTCATCCGCGATGAGCATGAAGGGGAGGCCGAACTTGGCCTTGAACGCCGCCTTGCTGCCGCTGCCGAGGATGCTGATGCCCCAGACATGCGCAGCGCTGTCATGCAGCCGATCGTGGGCATCCCGGAATCCACACGCCTCGGTGGCGCAACCGGGCGTGTCGTCCTTGGGATAGAAGTAGAGCACCAGCCAGCTGCCACGCTCGGCGGACAGGGTGCGGACCGTGCCGCTGTCATCGGGCAGGCTGAAGTCTGGCGCCACGTCGCCCACCTCAGGCGGAGTGGTGGTCGGGTCGTCGATCATGGCAACAGGGTAGCGCGGTGTGGACATCGGACGCAGCGATCGGGCCACGTCCTGGTGGCCCTAGCATGTGACCATGAAGTCGATCGGATTCCTCTCCTTCGGGCACTGGGGTACGTCGCCGTATTCCAAGGTGCGCTCCGCATCGGACGCCCTCGTCCAGTCCATCGAACTCGCCGTCGCGGCCGAGGGACTCGGTGCGGACGGTGCCTACTTCCGGGTCCACCATTTCGCGCGCCAGCTGGGTTCCCCGTTCCCGCTCCTTGCTGCGGTCGGGGCCCGGACCAGCCGCATCGAGATCGGCACCGCGGTCATCGATATGCGCTACGAGAACCCGTTCTACATGGCCGAGGACGCCGGGTCCGCGGACCTGATCGCAGGTGGCCGACTGCAGCTGGGCATCAGCCGAGGCTCACCGGAACAGGTGATCGATGGCTGGCGCTACTTCGGCTACGAGCCGGCCGACGGCGAGACCGAGCGGGACATGGCTCGGCATCACGCAGAGGTCTTCCTCGACGTGATCCGGGGCGACGGGTTCGCGCAGCCGAACCCGCGCCCGATGTTCCCGAATCCACCTGGACTGCTGCGGCTGGAGCCGTACTCTCCAGGCCTCCGCGACCGCATCTGGTGGGGATCCGCCACGAATGCCACATCGGAATGGGCTGCGGGACTGGGCATGAACCTCCAGAGCTCCACGCTCAAGTTCGACGAGGGCGGTGAGCCGTTCCATGTCCAACAGAGGAAGCAGATCGAGGCGTATCACGCCGCCTGGAAGGCAGCAGGACATGCGCGCGAACCGCGGGTGTCCGTGAGTCGCAGCATCTTTGCCCTCGTCGACGACCGCGATCGTGCCATGTTCGGTCGGGACGGCCAGGATCGGGACCAGATCGGCTATCTGGACGAGCAGACCCGGGCGATCTTCGGGCGCTCCTATGCCGCCGAGCCCGATGTCCTCGTGCAGCAGTTGGCCGGGGACGAGGCGATCGCAGTCGCAGACTCACTCCTCCTGACGGTGCCCAACCAACTGGGCGTGGACTACAACGCTCACGTCCTCGAGAGCATCCTGCGATACGTAGCGCCGGACCTCGGCTGGCGCTGACGGCCTACCTCGCCAACAGGTCAGGCTTCGTGATCTCGACGCGAACGCGCACGATTGACCCGATATCTGGCGGCACACCATCGCGAACCTCGAGCTCCAGGAGGCCGCCCGCGTCGGTCG
>JBBSOS010000385.1:0-2692 GCA_038259505.1 Candidatus Limnocylindrales bacterium
CCGAAACCGACCGCTTGGGGAGGCTCATCGGAGACATGCTGGCGCTGGCGTCCGTCGAGGCCGGCGCGATCACCGTGGAACGGCATCCCGTCGAGTTGGTGAGGTGGCTGGGCGACCTGGCCCATCGGGCGGAGTCGATGGCCGGTGCACGGGCCGTGGTCATCCGGACAGACCTTCCCAAAGTACCATCGATGGTCGTTGAGGCCGATGAGGACCGACTGACCCAGGTCCTGTTGATCCTTGTCGATAACGCTGTCGAGCACTCACCGGTCGACGGTACCGTCACCCTTGGACTCGGGATCCACGGTGGACAAGTGGCCATCTCCGTGGCCGACCAAGGGCCCGGGATCCCGGTGTCAGAGCGGGAACGGATCTTCGAGCCATTCGAGCGGCTGACAAGGACCCGCAGGAGCGTCCCAGGGTCTGGACTAGGACTCGCCATCGCCCGCCAATTGGTCGAGCGCCACAACGGGAAGCTGCTCGTGGAGGACGCTCCGGGAGGCGGTGCACGGTTCGTCCTCCGGCTCCCCCGGGCTCCGGCGGGTGCTGCCGGAAGCCCCCGTGCGAACGTCGCACAGGCGACCGCGATGCGGGCAGCTATCGCGGCGCCGTCTGTGGCGATCGCGGCGCCGACTTTGGCAGGAACAACGCCGCCAACGTCCTCGTCCCTATCCCGGACGCACGACCCCTGACAGCAGGTACCGCTCCAGCGCGCGCATGGCGGCCTCTTCGGCTGGCACCAGGTGATCCCAACCGCAGACATGGAGCACCCCGTGGGTGATGAGCAGGCGAAGCTCATCCGCGGCTGACCACCGGACGTCGCCCGTGTGTCCGCCACGACCCCCCTCTGCCTGTTCGATGGCTCGCTCGACCGACACCACGATGTCCCCGATGTGGACCCGGGTGCCCGGTGGCAGCACGAAGGCGGGCCCAGTGCTCGCCCTGGCTTCCGGCGGCCGTCCAGGATGCGTCGGGAATGCCGAGGGTGGCAGCATCGGGAACGAGAGCACATCGGTGGGGCCATCGTGACCCAGGTGCGACTCGTTGAGGGCGGTGATCTCTGCGTCGTCGGTGAGGATGAGCCCGACGCTGGCCGGGGCAAGGGCATGGCCGGCGTCCAGGGCGCGCGCGATGACCCGGACCAGGACCGCGACCGGAAGCGGCAGCGAGACCCCGACCCGGACGGTCACATCGGCCCGGACCCCATCGAGATAACGGCTGGAGTTCCGATCCTCGGTCACGGCGCCATCATCGCGGCACCGGGCATCGCCTGCCCGACCGATGTTCAGGATCACGGAACGCCGGGCGCCATTCCGGGCAGTCTTCGGCGCCCTGACGCGGCCCAGGTGCGCCGAACGGGACGAATGTCCAGGATCACCAGCACGATCGTCACCCTGGAGCCACGCATCGTCGTGTCGCGGCGGGCGAACCTCGCATTCGACCCCGATCCCGTTCTGTGATCCTGAACTTGTGTCAGAGAGCCGGCACGCCGGCGCGGATGTCAGCGCGTCGGACGGACACCGAGTCCGCCCCGGCGAGGCCCGTCAGGACCGCTGCACCATCACGGAGGGCAACGCTGCCGATACAGCATGCGATGTCGGTGTCGTCGCCCTCGGAGAGCGTCCAGGTGCCGGCGCCATCGACGGAGGTGATGGTATCGAGGCGCATCCGCACGTTCGGCTCCAGCGTCATGACCTTGGTCACCGCGACCACGGCGACTTGCCCATCCGTGGCGAGCACAGAACCCTGCCAGTCCGCCTGGCCGATGACCTCGGTCCAGGCGTTCCCGTCGCCCGTCCAGAGCGTGACTCGTGAGCCAGTCAACGACTCGTCGTGGTTCTGGCGGTCTGCCATGAGCAGCCAGGTCGCTGGGTGGCCATCCTCGTCGACGGCATCGAGGTCCTCCACGTCGTCGTAGCTGATGCCGGCCGGCAGGTCGATGACGTCGTCCCAATGCGCACCGTCGTCGGACCACCAGATGCTGGGTGGATAACAGCACATCACGGCAGCGAACCCGGTGCCGATGGCCCGGAGCATGACCGGATACCTGGCCGCGCCCTTCGGATCGAGTCCTTCAGTGACCAGGTGCTGACGCCAGTGCCGGCCGTCGTCCGAGGTCCACGACCAGAGCGGCGCATGGGTCACTTCGTGAGCCGCGAGCGCGACGCCGCCTGGACCGATGTCGCCACCACTGCCGTAACCGGTACAGGAGGCCATGGCAAGGATCCGCGCCTTCGTGCTGACGATCTGGGTCTCGGTGAAGGCGCAGTCCCTGAGCGCACCGACGGGTCGCGGGTCGAACGTTCCGATATGGTTCCATCGGCGGCCATCCGTCGACGCCCAGAGGAGGAATCGCCAGCCGCGTTCGCGGGCTCGTTGGTCCACGACGAGCAGGCCGTCATGCCACGTCGTCAGCAATGTCAGGCCATCCGGAGCGATCGTACGCGGCAAGGGATGCCTGGTCCAGGCGCGCCCGTCATCCGACAGCCAGACCGCGGGCTGAAGCCACAGGTCGGCGTTCGATCGACCATCCCCGACGTGGGCGCTCCCTTCCAGGACCGCGAAGCCGCGCGGCCAGACGACGGCATCACCCGCATCGACGGTGAACCCTGGCAGTGAACCGCCCAGCAATCCATTGACCGGTTGCCAATCGACGGACCCGGTGGCGAGGGGCGACGACGCGATCGATGCA
>JBBSOS010000386.1:0-2672 GCA_038259505.1 Candidatus Limnocylindrales bacterium
CGCCGCCCTCGCGGACGGCGCCCAGCGCGACTGGTTCGATCCCGGCGACCGGCGTCAAGGTGACCCAGTGCCATGACCACGGAGGAGTGGCCACGACGCCGGACGCGTTGACAGAGCGCCGCGCGACGCTTCGCGCTGGATGAGGATGGAGGAACTGTCACACATGACCCGACGACCCAACAGGGCGTCGCTGGCGGCCTTCGGCACTGCGGCATTGCTCGCGGCGACGATGGCGGCCACCGGCCTGGCACAGGACGCAAGCCCCGGCGGCAGCATGGCCGCGATGGTGGGCGAGGAGCCACCGGCGCCCACCGCGGATGTCACCATGTACCCCGATTACGGAGGCGGGGTCGACTGCGCGAATGGCACCTTCAATGGTCAGCCATACGCAGGCAACCTCAAGTCCATCGAGGCCACCAGCCCGAATACGGTGGTGTTCACGTTCTGCAACCCGAACGTGGCGTTCCTGGCGCAGGCCGCGTTCGCGGCACTCGCCATCGACGACGCCCAGTACCTCATCGACCATGCGACCGACGGCAAGCTCATCAGTGAGCCGAACGGCACAGGCCCCTACAAGTTCGTGAGCTGGGACCTCGGCAGCCGCATCGACCTGACGGCCAACGACGCCTACTGGGGCGACAAGGCCCGCACGCCCAACCTCGAGTTCCAGTGGAACCCGGAGTCGGCGGCACGGCTGCTGGCACTCCAGTCGGGTGCTGTCGACGGCATCGACAACCCGGGCAAGGATGACCAGCCCGCCATCACGGCCGACTCGAACCTGAAGCTCTACCCGCGCGAGGGCATGAACACTTTCTACATCGGCATGAACAACACGTTCAAGCCGTTCGACAACGAGAAGGTCCGTCAGGCCATCGCCCAGGGCATCGATCGCCAGCGCATCGTGGACAACTTCTACCCGCCCGGATCGTCGGTGGCGGAGTACTTCACGCCCTGCTCGATCCCCTTCGCCTGCGAGGGCGACAAGTCCTGGGACTTCGACCCGACCGCCGCCAAGGCGCTCCTGGCCGATGCCGGATTCCCGGATGGCTTCGAGACGACCCTGTCGTATCGCGATGCCGTCCGGCCATACCTTCCTGACCCGCCGACCATCGCCCAGGAAGTCGCCAGCCAGTTGGAGACCAACCTTGGCATCAAGGTGAAGCTCGACCCGCAGGAATCGGTCACCTTCCTCGACAACAACGCCGCAGGGACAATCCCGGGCCTGTTCCTGCTCGGCTGGGGCGCTGACTTCCCCGATGCCAGCAACTTCCTCGACTACCACTTCGGGTCGGGTGCCGGCAAGAAGTTCGGTACTCCCTACCCCGATCTCGTCGCGGCCGTGGTCGAGGGTGGCCAGAGCGCTGCCGACGCGGACCGAACCGCCGCCTACAGCACGGCCAATGACCTCATCCGCGAGCATGCGCCCGCGGTCGTGGTCGCCCACGGTGGCTCCGCCACCGCGTTCAAGGCCGATGTCGATGGCGCCCACTCATCGCCGCTCACAAGCGAGGTCTTCTCGGTCATGAAGGCGGGCGACCGGGACATCCTCATCTTCCAGCAGAACGGTGAGCCCGGCGGCCTGTACTGCGCCGACGAGACGGACGGCGAGGCACTCCGCGTCTGCGAGCAGGTCAAGCAATCGCTCTACTCGTATGTCGTCGGGGAGTCCGGCACCGAGCCGGCGCTCGCCACGTCATGCACCCCCAACGACGACCTGACCGTGTGGACCTGCACCCTGCGCGACGGCGTCACGTTCCATGATGGCTCGACGCTCGATGCGAGCGACGTGGTCCTCTCGTATGCCGCCCAGTGGGACAAGCGCAGCCCGCTGCACGTGGGTCGCACCGCGACCTTCGAGTACTGGCCCGCACTGCTCGGTGGGGGCTTCCTCACCGACACGCCCTAACCCCACCATCGGGTAACGGGCGAGGAGCGCCGCCGACCGTCGGCGGCGCTCCTCGTATATCTCGCACACCTTCGCAGGACATGGCCCAGTACATCATCCGGCGCATCCTGATCAGCATCCCGATCATCTTCGCGGTGACGTTCCTGGTGTTCCTGCTTGCCCGGGTGCTCCCGGGCGATCCCTGTATCGCGACCCTGGGCGAGCGCGCGACACCGGAGCAGTGTCGGCTGTTCTCGATCCGCTTCGGGCTCGACCAGCCCATCCCTGTCCAGTACCTCCGCTACCTCCAGGACATGTTCGCGGGCGACCTGGGCACGTCCATCAAGTTCCGTTTGCCGGTCACCGACCTCATCATCCAGCGGCTGCCGACGACCGTCGAGCTGAGCTTCTACGCGCTGGTGTTCGCCATCGGCGTGGGTGTGCCACTGGGCATCGTGTCGGCATATCGCCGCAACTCCGCCGCGGACGTGAGCGTCATGGGGTTCGCCAACATCGGTATCTCCGTGCCCGTGTTCGTGCTCGGCCTGATGCTCGCGTACCTGTTCGCCATCGTGCTCAAGGACACGCCATTCTCCCTCCCTCCATCAGGTCGGCTGAGCCCGGGCGTGCGCGTCGAGCCGCTGGTCCAGGTCTGGGGTCTGGGCAATATCGAGGGCCCGCCGCGGGTGCTGCTGGATTTCGTGTCCGGTATCTATACCCTGACCGCGCTCCTGACCTTCCAGTGGGAGGCGCTGGTCGATTCCTTCCGCCACCTGATCCTGCCGGA
>JBBSOS010000387.1:0-2663 GCA_038259505.1 Candidatus Limnocylindrales bacterium
CACCGGTCTCCATTTCGCGGATGTCGAGAAGTTGCTCGAGGTGCTCCATCGGCTGGTGGACGCGGGTAACACCATCATCGTCATCGAGCACAACCTGGACGTGATCAAGACCGCCGACCACATCATCGACCTGGGCCCCGAGGGCGGCGCCCGCGGTGGCCGCGTCATCGCGCAGGGCACGCCCGAGGAGGTCGCCGCGACCGAAGGTTCCGCGACGGGGGAGTATCTCGCGCGGGTGCTGCGCGGCGAGCCGCTCATCCCGCTGAGCGATGTCACGTTCGCTGAGGCGGCAGGTCGTGCCGGCTTGAACGGCGCCGGACCGTCAGCGCCGCGCAAGCGCTCGTCGCGGGCGGCCGCGTCCGCCGCGAAGCGGGTCACGGTCGCCGGGTCACGAGGTGCCGCGGACGGCTGATGGGTTCCGGGAACCGCAACGCCTGCGTCGCCCCACCGGGGAACCATACGGGTGTCGCCGGATCGGCCACCGCCACTCCGGGCCTGCCCGTCTAGACTCCGCGGGTGCTGGAGTTCATCGACAAGATCGTCATCCCGTTTCTGAACTCGCTCTATGGCGCGGTGGGCTACGTCGGCGTGATGCTGGCGATGGCCATCGAGTCCGCGATGGTGCCCCTACCGAGCGAGCTGATCCTGCCGTACGCGGGCTTCCTGGTCTCCGACCCGAGCCAGCTCGAGCCCATCACCGGCAGGCCCTGGGACTACTGGATCGTGGTCATCGTGGCGACCTTCGGCAACACCATCGGGTCGCTCGTGGCGTACGCGATCGGTGCCTGGGGTGGCCGGCCATTCCTGGAGCGCTGGGGCCGCTACATCCTGATCCGACCCCATGAGATCGAGGCCGCCGACCATTTCTTCGCCCGCTGGGGCAAGGCGACCGTCTTCGTGGGACGGCTGTTGCCGGTCGTCCGGACATTCATCAGCTTCCCTGCGGGTGTGACACGCATGCCGCTGACATCGTTCATCATCTATTCCACGGCGGGCGCGTTCCTGTGGAGCATGGCCCTGGTATGGGTGGGCGAACAGCTGGGCGCCAACTGGGTCGATATCCGTCACCGGCTCCAACCGTTCGATACCCTGATGCTGGTGCTCGTCATCGGCGCCGTGGCGGCGTTCCTGTGGTGGCGCCTGGGCACGCCCGGATGGCGACGGACCGGCCAGCCTGCCGAGATCGACGAGCCACCCGGCGCATGAGACTATCAGGCGGCGTGACCGCAGCAGGAGCCATCCACGGATGATCACCACCCCCCGTCCCGTGCTCACGGACCCGAGGTCCTGCTGGGTCCGGGTCTCCCGTCGTATCGATGCGTCGCCGGCGCGGGTCCACCGAGCGTGGACAGATCCAGAGGAGCTGGCCTCCTGGTTCCCGCGTCAGGTGGAGGGCTCCCTCTCCGTGGGCACCCGGTCCATCCTGACGTGGCACGACCGACGCGTGCCCATCGACGTGCTCGCCTCCGACCCCCCGAGGCTGTTCCGCTTCCGGTGGTCCTGGCCCCCGGACGACAGCCTGCAGACGGTGGTCACCGTCCAGTTGGCCGACCAGGGCTACGGCACGTTCCTGACCATGTCCGATGGCCCGTTCGACGTGAACGCCCCGGGCGGTCTCGATGCGTTCGCCGAGGCCCTGCTCGGCTGGGGCGAGGCGATCACCAACCTCCGGGCACAAGCCGACTTCTCGGTGGACCTCCGACGCGAGCGACGCTGACCCGTCGAGCCGACGGCGGCCGATCAGGGTGGCCGAAGCTCGGATGGGTCGAAGGCTTCGCGCATGAACACCGATGGTGCATCCGGGTCGTAGACCAGCACCAACTGTTGCCGGGGGCGTGTCCACGCCACGTACGCCAGACGGCGCTCCTCGTCGAGGGCGCGCATGGGGTCGGGCGCTTCGGTGATCGACCGGTCGCTTGGGAACACACCTTCGTCCATGCCCACCACCGCGACATGATCGAACTCGAGGCCCTTGGTGCCGTGGGCCGTGGCGAGGACGAGGGCCCCGGCTGCGTCACGCAGTTCGAGTCGGGCGGTCCGTGCTCGGGCGACAGCCGCGCGCAGTGACTCGAGCGTGCCGCACGCAGCTGCCCAGCCGAGCAACGTCTGGTGCAGACCGGGCGCCTCCGGCGGGTCCGGGATGGCCGAGATGCGGAGCAGGATCGGGACGGCCGCGGATGTCTCGTGCTGGACACGATCGAGGAACGCGTCGATGGCCGGGTCATCGAGCGCGAGACCGTCCTGTTCGATCCGGTAGGGGATGCCACGCTCGACGGCCACCGCGACATACGGCACCAGTTGGGCATTCGTCCGCGCGAGGATGGCGTAGCTTCCCGGATCCCGACCGACCCAGGCGGCAAGCAACTTTCGGGCGCGCGCGACCTCGTCACCCGGGTCGGCGGCCAGGATGAGCGTTCCGGTCGCGGCGGGAGCAGCATCGATCTGCTTCGTGAACCGCTCTGTGACGTGCTCCACCAGCCGCGCAGCGCGGCGGACGACCTCTGGCGGGCAGCGATAGTTGGTCGTGAGGTCGACCCGACGCAGACCCGGCAGACGCGCCGCAAGCTCCAGGATCCGCCGCACGTCGGCCAGCCGCCACGCATAGATGGTCTGGTCGTCGTCGCCGACGAGGAACACATCACGCGCGTCGCCCGCGAGCACGG
>JBBSOS010000388.1:0-2658 GCA_038259505.1 Candidatus Limnocylindrales bacterium
AAGCTGACCAAGGACCTGACGGGTCGACCCTGGGAGACTGGGTCGACCCGTGGGTGAACGGACGATGGCTGACACGCCACTTGAAGGCCGGGTCGCCCTGGTCACCGGCGCCGGTACCGGCCTCGGCGCTGCGATAGCCACCACGCTTGCAGCAGCCGGCGCGGATGTGATGCTCCAGTACCGGAGCCACCGGACCGGCACGGAACGCGTCGCCGCGGCATGTCGTGCTGTCGGTCGCAGAGCGGAACTGGTCCAGATCGACCTTGCTGGGGACGCAGGCTCGGCGACGACCCTGGTCGAGACCGCTGTGGAGCGAATGGGTCGGATCGACATCCTGGTCAACAACGCGGCCATCACGACGCGTGCAGAGCCGTTCCTCGATCACTCTCGGCTGACATTCCAGGAGATCATGGCGGTCAATGTCGAAGCACCGTTCCTGGCGACCCAAGCCGCGGCACGTCACATGATCGCAGCCGGTTCCGGGGGCAGGATCGTCAACATCGGGTCGGTCCACGCGAAGCAGTCGGCACCAACCTGGACTGCCTACGAGGTCAGCAAGGGTGCGGTCGCCGCGCTCACGTTCTCGACTGCGGTCGCGCTCGGGCCGCATGGCATCACTGTCAACAGCGTGGCACCCGGGGTCGTCGTGGTCGAGCGCTACGAGGACCTCGACTTTGACCGCGACTGGGCGGTGGGACGCATCCCGCTCGGTCGTCTCGGGGTTCCCACTGACATCGCCGGCGCGGTGCGCTTCCTGGTCAGCGACGAGGCGTCATTCATCACCGGCCAGACGCTCGTGGTGGATGGTGGCATGACCAAGCGCATGTCGCTGGTCCGCTGATCCCATGGACTCCTGCGCACGCAGAGGACGACGATGACTGTAACGGGCCTTCGAGCCGGCGTGGGCCGAGCCGTGATCACCGCACCTGTGGGGATGCCCATGGGAGGCTGGAGCAATGCGGTCCACGACCGGTCGGAGGGCAATGACCTCGACCTGCTGGCTACCGCCCTGGTCGTCGCGGACGGTGAGACCGCGGCCGTGGTCTGCGAACTCGACCTGTGCCTCCTGACCATGGCCCAGTCCGACGCGATCCGGCAGGCGGTCAGCGTGTCCACGGGCATCGATCCTGCGGCTGTTCGGGTCACCGCGACGCACAGCCATTCGGCACCGGTCACGGGGGAGTTGACGGGCAGCGGCTGGATGCGTGATGGCCTGGACCTGATCGACCCATACATGGCCATGGTCACGGCACAGGTCGCTGGCGCGGCCCGCGAGGCCCAACTCGGCCTGCGCTCCGTGCAGGTCGGTCATGGTCGGGGATCATCGCCCCTGGCGGTCAACCGACGCGTGGACCTGCCCGGAGGCGGCATCCGTGTCGGACATGCCTGGGACCGGCCCGTGGATCACACGCTGCGGATCGGGCGCCTGGACACGCCTGCAGGGGACGCCGTCGCAACGATCGTCCACTACTCCGCGCACCCCACGATCGTGGCCGGCGGCAATCGTCACATCCATGCCGAGTACCCCGGCCCGTTGCGCCGGGTGGTCGAGTCTGCCGTTGGCGGGCGCTGTCTGTTCCTGCAGGGGACACCGGGCGACATCGGACCGGTGGAGACGTTCGTCGATGACCTGGAGCCCTACCACCGGCTGGGGTCCATGATCGGCCACGATGCCGCCTCGGCGGCCACCCGCTCATCCGCGCGCCCTCACCGGCAGCGGGTGGCCGAGTCGCAGGACCCGTCGACCTGGCTCGCGTTCTATGAGTACGAGCCCATGCCCCCGAACGACACCACGCTTCGGGTATCCCGGCGCATCGTGGATGCACCGGTTCGTCGGGAGGGCGTCGGGGATGCCGGCGCGTGGCGCGCCGAGCAGGCGAACCTCCGAGGCCGACTCCTCAGTGCCATCGATCGCGGGGCGGACCCATTCGAGATCCGGGAACTGCGCGTCCAGACCAAGGGCGCCTCGATGCGTGCCGAGCGCGCCGAGGCACTTGCGGGACGCGTGACGTTCCCCCTCGAGATCCATGGCCTGCGCATCGGGCCCCTTGCCCTCATCGGCGTCCCGGTCGAACCGTTCCTGGGTCTTGGTCTGGCCATCGAGGATCGGTCTCCCTTCCCCATGACCATGGTGTCGGGCTATACGAACGGCTACCGTAACTACCTGCCGACCATCGATGAGTGGGAGCGAGGCGGCTACGAGGTCGACAGCTGCTCGTTCGAGCCCGAAGTCGCCAACCTGTTCGTGGAGACCGCCGTCGACCTGCTGCGGGAACTCGCCGAGTGAGCGTGCGGCGTTCGAGTCGTCCGGTCTCCGTTGCCAACTGACCCGGCGGTCCCGGGATGACCCTGCGCCCTGGCCTGGGCGAGAGCGTCGTCCAGGCTGAGGCGCGTGCCCGGGCGAGCCGGTCGCGTCGCTACCAGCGCCCGCGCGGCATGGCCCTGGTCGTCTCACTGGTCCTCATCGCATTCTTCCTGTTCATCTTCGTGTGGCCGCTCATCCAGGCGATCTGGTACAGCCTGAACGTCTATGACATCCAGAAGGGGACCGTCGTCCGCTTCAATGGGCTGGGCTACTACGAGCGGATGCTGGGCGACCCGAAGTTCTGGAACGGTCTCCGGGTGGCCTTCGTGTTCACGGCGACCGTGCTGGCCAGC
>JBBSOS010000389.1:0-2645 GCA_038259505.1 Candidatus Limnocylindrales bacterium
GACCTGCCCGAGTTGCTGCCCGACGATCCGAGGGCCACGGCGCTCGCGGCCCGCGTCACGACGTTGGGCGAGTTGCTGGACGGGACCGGAGCGCAGGTCGGAGCCGCACCCGACGGGGCCCTCGCAACGCTCCCCGCGCTCAGCCAGCCGCATTGTCATCAGCAGGCCGTGCTCGGCACGGCCGCCGACGCCCGGGTGCTGGCGCGGCATGGCATCCCCGTCGCCAGGACCCTGGTCGGCTGCTGCGGGCTGGCGGGCAACTTCGGTGCCGAGCCCGGCCACGAGGCCATCTCCAGGCAGGTCGCGGAGCTGGAGCTCGTGCCGGCGCTGATGGCCGCTGACCCCGACGCACTCATCCTCGCTGACGGGTTCAGCTGTCGGACGCAGATCGCCTCGCTGTCCGGTCGACGCGCCCGTCATCTCGCGGAGGTGCTCGCCGAGCGGCTCGACATGTCGTGAGCGATCAGTTGCCGATGCTCACGATATCGCCGCATGGCGCCACCATGGACACCGTGCTCCGGATCCGGACGGCCGGGCACGCGCCAGGCGCCATCGTGACGGTGACGTCGTCACAGCTCGATCCGGCGGGTCGACGCTGGAGCGCGACCGCCAGGTTCGTGGCAGACGAGATGGGGGTCGTCGACACCACCAGTGATGCCCCGCTCGCGGGTGACTATGAGGACGTCGACGCCATGGGTCTGGTCTGGTCCATGACCCGCGAGGAACGGCCGCCGGCAGGGATGCGCCTGGCGCTGCTCGCTCCGGCGACGCTGGAGGTGAGCGCCCAGACGGTCGGCGGTGAGATGGTCAGCGCGCGGGTGGAACGTGCTCGACTGCCTGCGGGTGTCCGGCGCGAGCCGTTCACGGCACCAGGTGTCGTTGGCGTCCTGTTCCATCCGGACTCGGGAGGGCAGCACCCGGGCGTGGTGCTGCTGGGCGGCTCCGAGGGTGGCCTGCACGAGGTCGACGCAGCGCTCCTTGCCGCCCACGGATTCGCGGTCCTGGCACTCGGCTACTTCGGCGCGGCCGGCGTGCCCGACTCGCTCGTGGACCTGCCGTTGGAGACGTTCGGCACAGCTATCGACCGACTCGAGGCGCACCCGGCTGTCCGGGGCGGTCGGATCGGGGTCCTGGGTGGGTCGCGGGGTGGTGAAGCGGCGCTGCTCGTGGGTGCCCTCTTCCCCAAGGTCGGTGCGGTCGTGAGCACGGTCGGGTCAGGCCTGGTGACCGCGGGCATCCCCAAGGCGCCCGACCTGCTCGACGTCCTGCGTGCCAACGTCGCCGCGTGGACGTGGCGTGGTCGGCCCGTTCCGTTCCTGCCGTACACCGTTGACCGGGATCTCGTTGACCAGATCGCGTCGGGAGAGCCGGTCGAGCTGGCACGCGCCTTCCGTCCCGATCGGGTCAGTCGTCAGGACCTCGAGTCCGCCACGATCCCTGTCGAACGTATCGCGGGACCCGTCCTGTTGCTCTCGAGCGACGAGGATGCCAACTGGCCCAGCGCCCATCTGTCGGAGATCGCGGCCCAGCGGCTGGCTCGCGCACGTCACCCGTACCCATACCGGCACGTCCGATACCCGGGCGCCGGCCATCTCATCGCGCCGCCTCCGTACGGGCCGACGCAACGGTTCGTTCCCGGCCCCGGCGTCTCGTTCGACATGGGTGGTCGCGCGCCGGCGACCAACGCCGCTCGCGCGGATGTGTGGAGTCGGACCATCGAATGGTTCGCGGAGCACCTGCCAGGCTGACCCGGCCGGGGTCGCGCGGGATCGGGCCGGACTCGGTCCTGCCCGGTCAACTGCCAGCGGGCGGGTAGAGCGCGTTGATCTCGCCATAGCCCATGAGACCGCCCCGCATCGCGTCGTATCGGCCCTGACCCAGGAACTCCGTGACCGCGTCCCGCGCCGCGGCGGTGAGCATCTGTGCGATCCCCGAGCCTGCGCTCACCCGGGCGACACCCAGGTCACGCAGCACCGTCACGCTCGGCAGGCCGGGCTCGACCAGCACGTTGACCGGGAGGTCGGACCCGGCCACGACGTCCCGGATGTCCGCCGCATCGACGATGCCCGCAGGAAAGACGCCGTCGGCGCCTGCCTCCCGGTACGCCGCGGCGCGCCGGATCACCTCGGCCACGGCTCCATCGGCCGGCACCAGCGCCCGGAGATAGACATCGATCCGGGCATTGATGAACAGCGGGATACCCAGCCGGGTGGCCGCGGCGCGGGCCGCGCGGATCTTGGCCGCCAGCAGATCCACTGGATCGCGCCCATCCTCGATGTTGATACCGACGGCACCTGTCTCGATCACGGCCTCCACCACCTTGGTCACATGCGCCGGGTCCGCCGAATAGCCTGCCTCGATATCCACCGACAGCGGCACCGAGATGACCCGGTCGATCTGGCTCAGCGCGGTCGTGAGCACCGGCAATGGCAGGCCATCGCCATCGGGATAGCCGTGTGCCCAAGCCAGGCCGGCGCTCGTGGTCGCGATCGCCATCGCGCCGCTCGCCTCGATGAGCCTGGCGCTGCCGGCATCCCAGCGGTTTGCCAGGAGCACGGGATCGCCCGGCCGATGCAGCTCGTGGAACGCCAGGGCCTGGTCCGCCCTGGCGCCGGCCCACCCGGCCAGCCCGCTCATCCCGTTCC
>JBBSOS010000390.1:0-2633 GCA_038259505.1 Candidatus Limnocylindrales bacterium
ATCTCCGCGTACGAGATGCCCTGCTGGGGTTCGGTCTGGAGCGTGTAGCGCATGCAGCCTCCTCGCGTCGCGGCCGTCCATCCGCCGTCTTGATGATACTTCGTGTGACATGAACAGTCGTTCTTGACAGGACTATCGCGATGTGCACAATGGTCGCGGTGAGCAGGACGAACTCGTCAACAGCAACGATCGATGCACCAGCCTCGCTGCGAACGACCAAGGAGTCGATCATGCGTGAGCTGGAGCCCATGATGGCGTATCAGCGCAAGGCGATGATGCGCGTCTGGCAGGACCGATCAGTGAGCAAGATGAACCTGTTCGTGCTCATGCTGCTCGAGAACCACGGTCCGCTGCCCATGAGTCGCCTCGCGGCGCTGGTCGATGTCTCCCTGTCGAACCTGACAGGGATCGTCGATCGGATGGAGCAGCATGGCCTGGTGGAGCGGATCCGGGATGACCGTGACCGGCGACTCGTGCTCGTGCGCGCGACCCCCACGGGTGTCGCGCGCTGCGAAGGCATGGAGGGGCTCCGTCGAGAACAGCTCCGCACCCTGGTGGAGGCGCTGGATGACGCCGACCACGCGATCGTGCTCGAGGCCGCGCAGGCGCTCGGCCGGGCGGTCGAACGGGTATCCGCCGGTGAACCCGGCACCGACTAGGCATTCGCCTCCGGTCATCGTCCGGCCGGTCCCCGAAAGGAGTCTCAGACAACCTCATGGAAGCCATGCCCTCCGCCGAGGAGTGGGCAGCCAAGGACCCGGCGCTGGACCTGCCGCATCGACGCAAGATGCAGATCCTGTTCGCGATCCTGCTGGGGATGTTCCTGGCGGCACTCGACCAGACGATCGTGGCCACCGCCCTCCCCACCATCGTGGGCGACCTGCACGGCAGCAACGAGCTGTACACGTGGGTCGTCACGATCTACCTGCTCACCAGCACCGTCACCGGCGTGTTCTACGGCAAGCTGTCGGATATCTACGGCCGCCGTCCGATGCTGCTCATCGGCATCACCATCTTCCTCGCAGGGTCGGTCCTCTCCGGCCTCAGCTGGAGCATGGAGAGCCTCATCCTCTTCCGGGGTGTCCAGGGCGTTGGTGCGGGAGCGATCTTCCCCATCTCGCTCGCGGTCATCGGTGACCTGTTCACGCCCCGCGAACGGGGCAAGTACCAAGGACTCTTCGGTGCCGTCTTCGGCGTCTCCGCGATCATCGGGCCACTGCTCGGTGGCTGGCTGACCGAGTCGTTCAGCTGGCACTGGATCTTCTTCGTCAACCTGCCCATCGGGGCGGTCGCGCTGTGGATCATCTATCGCTTCCTGCCCACGGTCCACGGCGAAGCACGGACCCGCAACCTGGACTACCTCGGCGCGGTCGCATTCACGGTCGCCGTGTCCTTCCTGTTGCTGGGACTGACGAACAAGGCGACTGCCGATTGGGGCGCGCTCGAGGTGGGCGGCTACCTCGGCATCGCCCTCGTCGTGGGGCTCGCGTTCCTGTACATCGAATCGCGCGCCGCGGAACCCATCGTGCCCCTGGACCTGTTCCGGAACCGTGGCTACGCCATCACCATCCTGACCACGTTCCTCACGGCCATCGGCTTCTTCGGGGCCATCATCTTCCTGCCGCGCTGGTTCCAGTTCGTCAAGGAGGTCAGCCCGACCGAGTCGGGGCTGCAGGTGCTCGCGCTCCTGGCGGGCCTGATCATCGGCTCCATCGTGTCCGGTGCGATGGTCAGCCGGACCGGGCGCTACAAGTGGCTGATCGCGGGATCGCTGGCGGTCATGACCGTGGGTCTCTACCTGATGACCGGCCTCACGGCCACCACGGACCTGCCAGTCCTGTGGGCGTGGATGTTCATCACCGGCCTGGGCATCGGACCTGCGTTCTCGGTGCTCACCATCGTCATCCAGAGCGTCGTCCCGTTCGAGCGATTGGGCGTCGCCACCAGCAACCTGACCTTCTTCCGGCAGATCGGCGGGTCCGTCGGACTGGCCGTGGTGAGCACGATGTTCGCATCCGAGTTCACCAACCAGCTTGGCCCGCAGCTCACGTCGGCCGGGGTACCACCGGAGGTGGCACAGCAGATCGCCAGCGGCAGCGGCGTCACCGACCAGTTGACGCAGGTCGGCGCGAAGCTTCCGGACCTCCTGGCGGCCACGCTTCCGGCGCCACTCCAGGGTTTCATCGTCCAGATCGTGGCCGGCGTCTACCAGGCGTTCTCGCTGGCCATCGCGAACACGTTCTGGCTGGGTGTCGTGGTGACAGCTATCGCCTTCGTGGTGGTGGTCGCAGCACTCCCCCAGGTCACGCTCCGCGGCATGGATGCCAAGGAGTCCGCGGGGCCGGCACCATCGGGTCGGCCGGCGGTCGCATCAGCCAGCGAGTGAGGCTTTCGATGCTGTCCTGAGGGTTGTCTGGGTGATCACCGCCCGATCCTGAAGCTGGCGGCGACCGCTTGGAGCATCGCCGCCGCCCACCTGCTCCTCGACGCGACGCTCGGCCCACCTCGGGTCGGGCGTCGTTCCATGTCGGGCGCGATGCGCACAGTACAGATCTGCCGCGGCTCGGACAGGAGTACGACGCGGAGCCGCCAGTCTCCTCGCCTGGCGGGCCCGCGGGCCCGAGCATGAGGGC
>JBBSOS010000391.1:0-2632 GCA_038259505.1 Candidatus Limnocylindrales bacterium
CACCTGGAGCGGCTCCGCCTGGTGGATGGCGAGCCGATGGTGCTCGAGTCGTCCCACCTGCCGCTGGCGCTGTTCCCCGGACTCGATGTGGCCGACTTCGGTCGCAGGTCGCTGTACGACATCCTGCGGGAGGACTACGGCCGCGCCGTCGCCGAGGCCCAGGAGACCATCGAGCCGGTCATGCTCACCCCCCACGAGAGCGGCCTGCTCGGGGTGGCGCGCCATGTGCCCGCAGTGCTGACGCGGCGGATCACGACCGACACCAGGGGCCGGATCGTGGAGCTCGGGCAGGCGCTGCTCCGCGGCGACCGCTCGAGCTACCTGCTGATCCGTCGTGTCTCCGAGCTGCCGGTCCAGGGGTCCAGGCTGCCCCAACGAGTGGCCGATCCGACCCCGGCGCCCGCGGCCAGATCCCCGCTCGATCCACCCACTCGCCACACGCCAGTCACCGAAGCATCGGTGGCGTCCAGCGCTGCCGAACCATCGAAGCCCCGGAGGATGATTCATTCATGAATGCCGCAGACCGCTGGCTGGACGCCGCGCGCATCGTCCTCGATCGCGTCGCCACGACCCAGGTTGACGCCATCGAGGCGGCGTCGCAGGTGTTCGCCGAGAGCATCGCCACGGACCGGCTGGTCCACGTCTTTGGTTCCGGACACTCGCGCATGAACACCGAGGAGATGTTCCCGCGCATCGGCAGCTATCCCGGATTCCACCCCATCGCGGAACTGGCCCTGTCCAATCATGTCGGTGTCGTGGGACCGAACGGACTGCGCCAGGCGATGTATCTCGAGAAGGTCCCCGGGTTCGCGCGCATCATCCTGCAGCAGATCAAGGTCCATCCCGGCGACTCGTTCCTCATCTTCTCGTCGACGGGCATCAACGGAGTGGTCGTCGAGTTGGGCCTCCTGGCCAAGGCGATGGGGCTGCCGGTCGTGGCTGTGACGTCCCTCGAGCATGGTCGGGCGACCGCCTCGCGACATCCATCGGGCCGCAAGCTGGTCGAGATCGCCGACATCACCGTCGACAACTGCTCGCCCGTGGGCGACGCAGCGATCGATATCGAGGGTGTCCAGTTCAAGGTCGGGCCGACCTCGTCCATCGGTGCGATCGCTGTGGTCAACGCGTTGAAGTGCCGGACCGCGGAGCTGCTGGCGGAGCGTGGCGCCCCGCCGGTCGTGCTCACCAGCCCGCATTTCGTGGGCAGTGCCGCCGGCGAGGAGCAGTTGGAACGCGTCTATGACGAATATTTCCGACGCATCCGTGCCGCGTACGATAGTGATGGCGCCATCCCCGTTCCGGAGAGTTGGGAGGCAAGCGCCTGATGGGGACGCCACTGGCCACGGTCGCCAGAACGGAAGCGACTGCGCCGATGACCATCGATGCGCCATTGCTGGCCGTGGTCGACGTGGTCGTGGTCGGCTCGGGATCGGCGGGTTCGACAGCCGCCATCGCGGCCGCGCGCACCGGTGCGAGCGTGCTGCTCATCGAGAAGCTGCCCTTCCTCGGCGGCACCAGCACAGCGGTGCTCGATACGTTCTATGGCTTCTATACGCCCGGGACCCACTCCCGCAAGGTGGTCGGCGGGATCCCGGACGACGTCGTGACCGAGCTGGAGTCCCTGGGACCGGTGGTCCGACGGCCCAACTCGTTCGGGGCGGGCACAGGCGTGACCTACCACGCCGATCACCTCAAGGTCGTCTGGGAACGGCTGGTGACCCGATCGGGTGCCGATGTCCTGCTGCATGGCTTCCTGCAGGCGGCGACCGTCCGGGACGGGCGTGTCGAGGAGGTGCTGATCGCGACCAAGACCGGACTCGCGCGCGTGCGGGGGGGCGTGTTCATCGATGCCTCCGGTGACGCGGACCTGTGCTTCCACGCGGGCTTCGGCTTCGAGTTCGCCGGGGAGGACGAGCCCGCCCAGACGCTCACGACCACGTTCCGGATGGTGAACGTGGACATGGACCGACGTCGCAGCATCACCAGGGCGACGCTCGAGGGGCTCATGGCCGAGGCGGCGGCCAGCGGACAGTACGACCTGCCCCGCCGCGAGGGTTCCGATCATGTCACGCCGGTCAGCGGCATGACCGCGACCGTCATGACGCGGCTGGAGTCCTACCGGCAGCTCGATGGGGTCGTCATCAATGCCACCGACCCGGCGTTCCTGACGGAGGCGGAGATCGCCGGCAGGCGGCAGGCGCTCGAGTACGTGCGCTTCCTGGTCGACCGGGTGCCCGGATACGAAGTCGCTGCGCTGGCAGGCATGGCGACCCAGATCGGCGTCCGTGAGACGCGCCGGGTGCATGGCGATGCGCGGCTGACCCGCGACGACGTGCTCTCGGCACGTCATTTCGACGACGCGATCGGCCTCTGTGGCGCCCCCATCGAGGACCATCACGCGGGCGCGGATACCAGTTGGCAGTATCTGCCCGATGGCGAGGTCGTCGGGATCCCGTACCGGACGCTCCTGGTCCGTGATGCCGCCAACGTCCTGGTGGCCGGACGCTGCTTCTCGGCCACCCACGATGCGCACGCCTCTGTCCGGTCGATGGCCCAGTGCATGGCGATGGGCCAGGCAGCGGGCACGGCGGCCGGGCTGGCAGTGGCCGCCCGCGTGGATCCGCGCGACCTG
>JBBSOS010000392.1:0-2621 GCA_038259505.1 Candidatus Limnocylindrales bacterium
CTCCCGATGGCCGAGACCATCAAGGGCACGACGCTGGAGCACCAGCGCGCGATGGTGGTGCACATCGTGGAGAGCGTGACCGCCCGAGACGGTGCAGTCGAGGCCGACGACATCCTCCCGCGCATGGAGGCGCGGCCATTCTTCGGCGTATGGCAGTCGCGCCCCCGGACGGACTCGAACCGCCGACGCGCACCTTAGGACGGTGCCGCTCTATCCAGACTGAGCTACGGGGGCGAGCCGTCATCGTACCCGAGCGACGCCAGGGCGACCGCAGCGGAACAGGGAACACCGCCAACCCTGCGCGGGGCAGATGCGGATCGGCTGCCGTACGATCGGGGACATGACCACCCCTACCCGGCCCGTCCTGTCGTTCTATGGTCGGTCCACCTGTGCGCCATGCACGGAAGCGCGCCGTACGCTGCAATGGATCCTTGAGGAGCGTGCGGCGAGAGGCGACCTGGTCCCCGCGGTGCGTGACATCGACGTCAGCAGCGACGTGGACCTGGAGCGACGGTTCGGCGCCCTGGTCCCAGTCGTGGTCATCGGCGACACGGAGCTGCCGCTGGCGATGAGTGCTCGACAGTTGCGCACATTCCTCGACGCGACCCTGCCGAAGCTGGCCTGAGCCCGGACGGTGGACCTGACACTCGGCGTGGCACTGTTCGCGGGTATCATCTCGTTCCTCTCGCCGTGCGTCCTGCCGGTGGTCCCCGCATACCTCGGGCAACTGGGTGCCGTGGTCGCGCGCACAGGCGAAACGCCCTTCGCGACGACCACCATGAGCCTGGCCGCCGGGACCATGCCGACATCATCAGCCACCGCGCCCGCGATGCGCAACTCGTGGGCACAGGCGCATGGGCTCGCGGCCCTCCCCAACGCGGTCGCGTTCGTGCTCGGCTTCGGCAGCGTGTTCACGATCCTTGGCCTGTCGCTCTCCGCCGCCCTGTCGCCGTTGCGCGACTACCTGCCGCTGCTCCAGAAGGTCGGCGGCATCCTGCTCATGGTCCTGGGCCTCAACCTCATGGGCATCCTGCGGGTCAGTCGCCTGGCCGGTAGCTGGCGACCGCTCGACCGGATGGTCTCATTCCGGCCCACCGGTCCGCGTCGGGGCATCACCGGTGGTTTGGTGCTGGGGGCCGTGTTCGCGGTCGGTTGGACCCCCTGTATCGGACCCACGCTGGGCGCCATCCTGACCATGGCCGCGGTCGGCACGAGCCTGACGCAGGCGGGTGCGCTGCTCATCGCGTACTCGCTCGGCCTTGGCATCCCGTTCCTGTTGCTGGCCGTGGCGGCGGAGAAGACGCCCGCCATCACCCGTCCCCTGCTCCGCCATGGGCACACCATCGAGCTCATCGGCGGCGCCCTGGTCCTGTTCATGGGCCTTGCGATCCTGTTCGACTGGCTGTCGGTCTTCTCCAACGCGCTCGTTGGATTCTGGCCACAGGTGTGACCGACACGGTCGATGCCCCGGTGCCACCCGGCGGGGAGCAGCCACCCGGCGGGGAGCAGCCACCCGGCGGGGAGCAGCCGTCCGGCGGGGAGCAGCCACCCGGTCGTTGGTCGCGTCGGCTCGTCGGACCCTTCACCGTCGCCCACGTCGCGGCACTCGTGGTGGTGCTGCTGGGGACCGTGGTCCTGCTGACCGTGTTGACCGCGCCTGTCGGACCTGCCGGCCCATCGACCCCGCCACAGCCGGGCGCCTCGTTCTACGTCATCGGCGAACGGACCGAGGGTCTGGCCGTGGGTCAGCTGGCACCCGAGCTGAGTGGCACCAAGGACGGACGGACCGTGACCATCACCGATCTGGACGGCAACCCGGTCGACCTGGCGGCGCTCCGAGGACGGCCGGTATGGGTCAACTTCTGGGCCAGTTGGTGTCCCCCGTGCCAGCTCGAGACGCCCGTCCTGCGCGACGCGTATGCCGCGCACGCCGCAGACGGCCTGGCGCTTGTCGCGGTCAGCGTGCAGGAGACGTCGCCCGAGGATGTCAAACGCTACGCCGACACCTACGGGTTGCCGTACACCATCGCCTTCGATGGCACATCGGCCGTCTTCCATGCCTGGCGCGGATATGGACTACCAACCCACTACTTCATCGATGCCGACAGCATCATCCGGGCCGTCCACTACGGACCGTTGTCGCGAGCTGCCGCCGAAGCACTGCTGACGACCATCATCCCCGCTGCGTCTCCCTCACCCAGCGGGTAGCCGGCGAGCCTGACCTGGTTCAGAGGTCCTTCTGTAGCCGTTCCAGGGCACGTCGCGAGGTGGCCGCTTCGTATCGGCGCCACAGGTCGGCGAGGCCGGCGTCGCCCGGCGGCGCAGCGGCCATCCTGGTTGCGATGGCGTTCGCGAGCCTGATGGTCGATCGGGCATCCTTGAACTTCCAGTCGTCCATCAGCCGACGGACCACGACGGGTGTGACCCCGCCCGGCGCCAGGCCCTGGAGCGCATGGAACGAGTCACGCGTCTCGGCACGGCCGGCGAGTTGCGAGCGACGGGCGATGCCGTATCGGACGAGCAGCCGTTCGGCGAGCGACGCATCGGTGACGCCGACTGGCACCAGGCCGACCTCGTCCACGATGTCCAGCCACTGGCGCCAATCGACCGGCGTGGTGCGC
>JBBSOS010000393.1:0-2614 GCA_038259505.1 Candidatus Limnocylindrales bacterium
CGATGCCATCGAGTGGATCGGGCGTGCCGTGGGGCTGGGTGCGGGCGAGGTGCTGCTGACGTCGATCGACCGCGACGGCACCGGCAGCGGCTTCGACCTGGACCTGCTGCGCGCCGCCAGTGCAGCGGTCGACGTGCCCGTCGTCGCGTCGGGCGGGGCAGGGTCGCCGGCGGACATGGTGGCGGCGATCACGGAAGGGCATGCCGACGCGGTGCTCGCCGCATCCATCTTCCATCGCGACATCCACTCCATCGCCACCGTCAAGGCCGCCCTGGCTGCCGCCGGCGTGCCGGTGCGGAGCACCAGCGCGGTCGTGGCATGACCGCCACCAGTCGCATCATCGACGCAGCGGCGGTCCGATACGGGGACACGGGCCTGGTGGCGGCAGTCTGCCAGGACAGAGTCGACGGCCGCGTGCTGATGATCGCGTGGCAGGATCTCGAGGCGATCGAGGCCACGCTGCGGACCCGCGAGATGCACTTCCATTCCCGGTCACGGGGCCGTCTGTGGCGCAAGGGCGAGACGAGCGGCAACGTGCTGCGCGTCGTTTCCGGCAGCCTCGACTGTGACGGCGATGCCGTCCTGTGGTCCGTGGCTCCCGATGGTCCGGCCTGTCACACCGGCATGCGTTCCTGCTTCGACGACGACCGGGAAGTGCCGGGGGACGCGGATGCGCCCGCCGCACCGGGGCCGCCCGCTGCAGCTATGCCGTCGGGTGAGCCGCCTCGGCCGGGCGACGGGCCAGCGGCCACCCCGCAGGGATTCGACTGGCTCGAGACGCTGTGGGCGACCATCGCGGAACGCGCCCGCCTTCGGCCGGTCGGCTCGTACACGACCCGCCTGCTGGACGCGGGTGTCGACCTGCCCGCTCGCAAGGTCGCCGAGGAGGCGGTCGAGGTGCTCATGGCGGCGAAGGATGATGCCGTCGCGCAGGCGACCGGGGACGGGTCGCGCGATCAGGCATCGCTCGCGGGCGAGGTGGCGGACCTCGTGTATCACGTGCTGGTGCTGTGCGCCGAGCGGGGCCTGCCGCCGTCAGCGGTGCTGGGGGTGCTCCGCGACCGTCACGCATGAGGACAGGAGCGGCGCGTCCTCCGCTCAGCGTCTGGAATCAGAAGAACGAGCCTGGCGATCGCGAGGCTTCCGGACTCCGCGGAGAGGAGGGAGGAGGAGGACGCTCGGCCCGTACGCGACTCGCGATCGCTTGCTCGTCTGGATGCAGTAGACACCCGCGACGACGGCCAATCAACCTCCGGCCGGTGACGAGTCGGTTGTCAAACCTTTACATTGCCGACGACGAGGGTGACGTCTCGCGCCCTCAGCGGACTATCAGGCGCTGCTCAGGGCCCATCACGTCGCGCGATCACCAGGCGCTTACGTCCCTGGCGCAGCACGTGGTAGCGCCCGGCCACGGGCTCCGGCAGCGGATCGTCGGTCGCTGCGACCCGGACACCGTTCACGCTCAACCCACCCTGGCTGACGGCGCGCCGTGCCTCGCTCCGCGAGGCGAACAGACCGCTGTCCACCGTGAGGGTCACGAGGTCGCTCTCCTCCCCGGTCCAGGCATAGCCGCCGATCTCCGCGAACAGGACGTCGAGCACCTCGGGGTCCGTCACCGGCTCGACCGAGAATGCGGCCGCCGCGACGCGCACCTGGCGGTCGGCCTCGTCGACGCCATGGATGCGCGCCGTGAGGTCGTATGCGAACGCGCGCTGGCCGGGCCGCCTGCCCGGTTCCGCGGCCTGCTCGCTCATGATGGCCTCGATCCGATCCCGGCCCAGGAGCGTCAGGCGCCTCAGGAGGGCCTCGACATCAGCGTCGTCGACGTTCAGCCAGTACTGGTAGAACGCGTACGGCGACGTGATGCCAGGATCGAGCATGATGGAACCGGACTCGGTCTTGCCCATCTTGCGGCCGTCCGCCGTCAGTAACAGCGGTTGGGACAGCCCCTGCGCCGCGCCTCCGGTGACCCGCCGGATGAGCGAGATGCCGGCCGTGATGTTGCCCCACTGGTCCGCGCCGCCCATCTGCATCTCCACGCCGTGTTCGCGGAACAGATGCAGGAAGTCGGTCGCCTGCAGGGTCTGGTAGCTGAACTCGGTGAATGACAGTCCGCTGCCCAGCCGTTGCTGCACCGAGTCCTTCTCGAGCATCGTGGCGATGGTGAAGTGCTTGCCGATGTCCCGGAGGTAGTCCAGGAGGCCATAGCGGAGCAGCCACTCCCGGTTGTCGACCATCTGCGCGTGCGCCGGACCCGGGTCGAAGTCGAGGAATCGCTCCAGTTGGGCCCTGATCAAGGACGCATTCGCGTCCACCTGGGCAGCAGTGAGCAGCACTCGCTCGGTGCTCTTGCCCGATGGGTCGCCGATCATGCCCGTGCCGCCACCCACGACGGCGACCGGCCGACCACCGTGCCGCTGGAGATGGACGAGCCCCATGAGGGGTACCAGGTGGCCCACGTGCAGGGACGGGCCGCTGGCGTCGAACCCGACGTATGCGGCGATCGGTCCCGCCAGGGCGCGTTGCTCGACGCCCTCCGAGCGATCCTGGAGCAGGCCGCGCCAGGTGAGCTCGTCGAGGAACTCGGTCATCGAGGGCATGTGGGGACCGGATC
>JBBSOS010000394.1:0-2609 GCA_038259505.1 Candidatus Limnocylindrales bacterium
CTCGGGCGGCTTCCTGCTCCCCTTCTGGTCGAGCGGCATGCTGGGCGATCTGGAGAACGGCCAGGTCGACCTCGCGATGGTGCTCGTCGGGTTCCTCTACTACCTCACCCTGTACTCGGTGGTCATCTTCTGCAACGTGGCGGTCGTGGCGGGCGCGCTCATCCGACTGCAGGGTGGTGACCCGACCATCCGGGATGGCTTCGACGCCGCATTCGATCGCCTGCCGGCGATCATCGGCTACGCCGCGATCGCCGCCACCGTCGGGGTCGCCCTTCGGTATGTCGCCGAACGGACGGGGCCCATCGGGCGCCTGGTCATGGGCGCGCTCGGGGTCGCATGGAGCCTGGCCACGTTCCTGGTGGCGCCGGTGCTGGTCGTGGAAGGCGTGGGCCCCGTTCGCGCCATCCTGCGCAGTTCCTCGTTGCTCCAGGGCACATGGGGCGAACAGGTCGGTGGCAACGTCGGCATCGGGCTCGTCTTCGGCATCGTAAGCTTGGTCACGATCGTGGTCGGGGCGGGCACGTTCGCCCTGGTGGTGGACGCCAGCGCCTACGCGGCCGCGGCCATCATGGTCACGACCATCATCGTCGTCGCCGGCCTCGCGCTGGTCAGCACCACCCTGGAGGCCGTCTTCACTGCGAGCATCTATCGATACGCCATCACGGGCGAGGGTGGCAGCCAGTTCCCGGACGGCACGATGCGCGACGCGTTCGGACCCCGATCCTGACCTGAGTCACGTGGCCCGCGGATCCGCCCGGATCCGGCGTCAGACCGGGAGCGGCTCGAGGCCCTCCAGGGAAGTCCGGATGCGCTCCGCGGGAAGCTCGTAGTCCTCGAGCGATCCGGACAGGTATCGCTCGTACGCACCAAGGTCGAGATGTCCGTGTCCTGAAAGGTTGAACAGGATGACCGGGCTGGTGCCCGCCTCCTTCGCCTCCTGGGCGAGGCCCACCACGGCAGCGATGGCGTGGCTCGATTCCGGCGCCGGCAGGATCCCCTCTGCGCGAGCGAACTGGACCCCTGCCTCGAACGACCGTCGCTGGTGGATGGCCTGGGCCTCGATGACACCCTGGTCCTTGAGCAGGCTCACCAGGGGGGCCATGCCGTGATAGCGCAGCCCGCCCGCGTGGATCGGTTCGGGGATGAAGTCGTGACCCAGGGTGTACATCTTCACGAGCGGCGTCAGCTGGCCCGTGTCGCCGAAGTCGTAGCGATAGGTGCCTCGCGTCAGGGTCGGCGCTGCCTCGGACTCCACGGCGATGATCCGGTAGGCCGCCTCGCCCCGCAGCTTCTGTCCCGCGAACGGGAATGCCAGGCCCGCGAAGTTCGAGCCGCCGCCGGCACAGCCCACGACCACGTCCGGCCGCTCGCCGGCCATCGCCATCTGTTCCAGGGCCTCGATGCCGATGACGGACTGATGGAGCATCACGTGGTTCAGCACCGAGCCCAGCGAATACTTCGTGTCGTCCCGCGTCGCCGCGTCCTCGACCGCCTCACTGATGGCGATGCCCAGGGATCCCGGGTTGTCGGGCGTCTCCGCAAGCACCTTCCGACCGTAGTTGGTGTCGGGCGATGGGCTCGCGACCACCTGGCTGCCATACGTCTCCATGACGATGCGGCGATACGGCTTCTGGTCGTACGACGTCCGCACCATGTAGACCTTGACCTCGAGCCCGAACAGGGCACCCGCGATCGACAGCGCGGTCCCCCACTGCCCTGCCCCGGTCTCCGTGGCCAGGCGAGTGACGCCGGCGTCCTTGTTGTAGAACGCCTGGGCGATGGCCGTGTTCGCCTTGTGGCTGCCGGCCGGGCTCACGCCCTCGTACTTGTAGTAGATGTGCGCGGACGTGCCCAGCACCCGCTCCAGGCCATGCGCACGGTAGAGCGGCGAGGGTCGATACGACGCGTACGCCTGACGGACCGGTTCCGGGATCTCCACCTCGCGGTCGGTCGACACCTCCTGACCGATAAGCGCCATCGGGAACAGTGGTGCCAGGTCATCGGGTCCGATCGGCTGGCCGGTCCTCGGATGGAGCGCCGCGGCAGGTGGCACGGGCAGGTCCGCCACGATGTTGTACCAGGCGCGCGGGATCCGATCGTCAGGGAGCACGAACTTGGTCTGCTGCAGCGCCACGGGGCGGTCCTCCTCTGGGTGTGGGCCGCCGATGCGGCCGCTACAGGGTAATGCTGGGCGGGGCAACGCGGTCCCGGGCGATCAGCGCGCCCGGAGTGTCAGATCTCCCGGCGTCCGAATGCGACGATACCGATGACCAGGACGCCAACCGTCCAGGCCACCGCCCACGCGAGCATCCCGGGCGTCAGTGGCGCGACCGCGAAGAACGGGTCGGAGGCGAAGTTGCGGGGGTCGATGCCTCGAGCCACGAGCAGCATCAGCGGCGGCTCGAGTGCGTGGATCACGCCCCGCCACAGCACGTCCGTGGGCATGATCAGGCGCAGCGCGTCCAGGCTGGGCACGAGTGCCTCGGCCCGCAACAAGCCCGCGGCGGCGGCAAGGACCCCACCGAACCAGCTCAACCCGAACGCCACGACGCTGATGGATCCTGCCGCGATCGCGGGCAGCCGGGTGCCCAGCGCCAGGGCGAGGGTCA
>JBBSOS010000395.1:0-2602 GCA_038259505.1 Candidatus Limnocylindrales bacterium
ATTTGTCAGGCTGGAGAGCACCGGCATCTGGCCCGTCGTGCCCATCATCCGCTGGGCATCCTCGGAGAGCATGAAGCGGGTGAACGCAAGGGCTGCGTCCTTGTTCTGGGTGTCGTTGAAGACCACGATGTCCTCACCACCGACGACCGAGGTGCTGCCGCCCGGGCCAGCCGGGATGGGCGCGTACTCGAACGTGAGGTCAGGGAACTGGTTGGCGAAGATCCCAGGCATCCAGGGACCCTCGACGATGGTCGCGGTCTGGCCGTTGCCGAACTGGTCGGACGTCGCCGTGCCGCCACCGAGGATGCTGGGCGACAGATACCCCGCGTCGAGCCACTCCTTGAGCTTGGTCACGGCCGCCACCGTGCCCGGCCCGTTGAGGACACCCTGGGCTGTGCTCAGGTCGTCGGTCGTGATGCCGCCGCCCATGCTCCAGACCCAGGGCAGGATGCTCCATGCGCCCGTGCCGCCCTCGGCATAGCCGTAGACATCCGGGCCCAGCTTGTCCTTGACCGTCTTGAGCATCGTCTCGAACTCGTCGATGGTCGTTGGCAGGGCCCTGATGCCTGCCTGCGAGAGCACGTCCTTGTTGGCGAACAGCACGCGGGTATTGGTGTCGAGCGGCAGGCCGTAGTAGTGGTCGCCCCACTTGTTCGTGGACAGCGGGCCCGGGAAGACACGCGCAGCGATATCGGCGAAGTCACTCATCTCCTGGTCGAGCGGCAGCAGCACGCCCTGGTCTGCGAACTCCGGGACCCAGGTGATGTCCGATCGAAGGACATCCGGCAGGGTGCCGCCAGCGATCCCCGTGACCAGCTTCTGTCGCAGATCATCGTAGGGGATCTCCTGGTGGTTGACGGTGATGTTCGGATACTGGGTCTGGAAGGCCGGCAGCACCTGGTCCGTGAACGTGGTGATCTCGGCGCCATCGGCCGCGTATCCATTCCAGAATGTCACGGTGCCGGAGATGGATGCGTCCGGCTGTGCTGCACTCGGCGATTGGGCGCTGCCGGCCGCACCGAGTGCCAATGACAGGAGGATGGGGACGGCGGCCGCAGTCGCTGCCACCCGGTGGGTCTTGATCGGATTCATGAGCGTCAACCTCCTCGGCCCTGGTTCCGGGCCTGGCTTCGATGGGGATCGCGCAACAGCGCAGCGGGTTCGGCTCGAGTCCGTCCTTCGTCGCGCAGATGTGCCGGGTGGAAGAACTCGCGCAGCGCGAGGCTGGCTGCGCCGCGAGCCCAGGCGTCGTCGCCCCAGGGCTCCACGATGAGATCGAGTCGGTGGTCGTGGCCCAGCATCCGGCCGGCGGCCTCGCGCAGTGCATCCAGGTGCATGCTGCCCAATCGGACGCCCTCGCCGGACACGACGACGCGCTCGGGATCGAGGACGCGGACCACGGTGGCGATCGCCTCTCCCACGCGGCCCCCAGCGCGGGCCAGTGCCTGGGCGACGCGTGCGTCGGCAGCCCCGAGCGCGGCCAGATCGCCCGGCGCCACCAGTCGTCCAGTGATCGCGAGCACCTCCCGCACCAGGGCGGGCTCGGCGGCGACCGCTTCGAGGCAGCCGCGGCCGCCACACCAGCAGGGGGGGCCATCGGGCTGCACGATGACATGGCCGATCTCGCCCGCGCCGCCATGCCAGCCACGCGCGATCTGGCCGTTCAACACGATCCCCATGCCGATGCCGCGGCCGACCGTGATGACCACCAGGTCCCGGATCCCCCGGCCAGCGCCGAACAGATGCTCGGCGATGGTCAGCGTGTTGACGTCATTGTCGACGACCACGGTCGTGCTGAAATGGTTGCCCAGCAGTCGTTCCAGGTCGTGCTCCGCGGGATCGGTCAGCGGGGAGCCAGTGATGCGGCCCGTGGTCGGGTCGACCATCCCGGGAAGGCCGATGCCGATGCCGACGATGCGCTGGGCGTCCACGTGAGCGCGGCTGAGCACGTCCGACACCGCGAGATCGAAGAGGGAGATCAGTGCGGCGCCGTCCTGCTCCGGCCGATGAGGCACGCTGGTGGTCGCGAGGGGCGTCGCTTCGAGATCGGTGACCGTGGCGGTCAGGGTATCGGGCGACAGCTTGACCCCCACGGCGAACCCGGCCGCAGGGTCGAGGCGGAGGGGGACCGCCGGACGACCGAGCGTGGTGCCATCGGTCGTGCCGCTTGCCCGGTCCTCCACCACCAGGCCTGCGTCGAGGAGGGCCGCTGTGATGGTGGTCACCGTCGATGGGCTCAGTCCGGACAGCCGCGCCACGTCTGCGCGCGAGCGCGCAGCGCCCTCCCGGATGAGCTCCAGAACGACCATCCGATTGGCGTCACGAACCAGCGCCCCGCGTGCGACTCGCATCTGCTCCTACTTATTTCGACCAGCGAACGAACTAACTGTACCGGGGCTGTCAAGAGGCGGTCGCCGATGCTGTCCGGGTAGGGCGGGCTCTCGACCCCGCGGGCGCGCCTCGACCGCGCGGGCGGGGTCGAGACCTCAGGACCGGAGATCGTGGCTATCCGCAGGGATGCGCACCCGATCGCGGAAGTGCGCACTCGATCGCCTACTCCTTGACCGAGCCCGTCAAGGCACCTCGAATCACATAGCGCTGG
>JBBSOS010000396.1:0-2576 GCA_038259505.1 Candidatus Limnocylindrales bacterium
TGTACGGTGCGGCGATGGCGGAGCACGGCCCGGGCCCGCGACTCGAACTGCTGGCACGATCGATCCGACGCCGCTGGGAGCACGGCGCCGACGTCGTCGCCATCCATCGCGATGCCGCACTGGTCGACCGCGGTGTCCGCGGTCAGGTGGAGGCCGCATTGGCGACGCGTCGTGCCGGACTCGCGCGTCTCGCCCAGGCCCTGGACCCCGACCTCCGCCCGGGACTCGACGTTCGTGCTGCCGGTGCCCTCCTCGATGCGCTGACACTGCCGGAGCTCTGGACCGAGCTCGTGACATCCCACGGCTGGTCGGCAGAAGAGTACGAGGGGTGGCTGGCGCACACCCTCCAGCAGCAGCTCCTCGGCTCTCGAGCATCCCGGCCACGGTGAGGCGCGGACCAGGCCGAGGACGGGCATCCCGATCCTCGGCGGCCTCCAGGCTGACAATGGACACGACGGCGGAACCCGGCCGCATGAGTGGCCGGCCCGCCAAGGAGGTTCCCATGAGCCGCTCGATCGACGAACGGACCGATGACCTGGGTCGACGCGATCGGCCGCGGTCGTTCCTGGTCGTTGCCGCCCTCAGCACGGCGCTTCTCGCCTGGCCCATGGGGTCGGCCGTGCAGGCCCAGGGACCGTCGCCCGTTCCCCCGGTCGGTCTCGCCGGGAGCCCTCGCCGACCGATGGCCCGTGAACTGAGGCCGCCGCGGCGGCTTGCAAGGCCGGTCCAGCCCGATGTGCTACCTTCATGTACATGAACATGGACATGGACAGGACCGTTGGGATCGCCGAGCTGCGTCAGAACCTGAGCCTCTACCTGCGACGCGTTGAGAACGGCGAGCGACTGCTCGTGACGGACCGAAACCGACCGGTCGCCGAACTCGGCCCCGCCCCCAGTACCGGCGAGGCGTTGGACCGACTGATCGCCGAAGGGCGAGTCGTGCGACCGAAACGCCAAGGGCTGCCCGCGCCGCTGCAGATGGACGGCGACCCGCTTGCGCTGAGTCGCGCACTGGACGAGATCCGCGGCGAGCGCTGAGGCGTGGCGCTGTTCTACGCGGACGCGTCGACGCTGGTCAAGCTGGTGCGGGATGAACCCGAGAGCCATGCGCTCCGGACGTTCCTGGTCGACGCCCAGTTGGTCTCGTGTGACCTCGTGCTGACCGAGGTTCCGCGCGCGATCCGGCGTGCTGCTGCCCGGGACCCGCGACTCGGTCTCGATGTCCTGATGGCGCGCGCCGGCGAGATTGTTGATGCGATCGCCCTGCGACCGATCGACCGCGGCATGCTCCTGGCGGCCGGGGCGTTCGCCGAGCCGGCCCTTCGAGCACTGGACGCGATCCACATCGCAGCCGCCGTCGACCTCTTGCCGCTCGACGGTTTCCTCACCTACGACGAGCGCCAGGCCGCGGCAGCCCGTATCGCTGGCCTGCGAACCGTTGCGCCTGGCGCCAGCTGACCGGTTGACCATCCGATCCAGGGGCCGGTGCCGACACCAGTGACGCGCCACGTCAAGCGCATGGGATCGAGATCGTCATGGCGACTCCTCTCGCCCGACCTTCGCAGCCTGTGCCCGGGAAGCGTTTGGCAAGTGGTCATCTCCTGCCCACCCGCCTGCACGGTGAAGTCGGCATCCGCCGCCCAAGCCACCGGACCGGCTGCCGAGATCGCGGTCCGGCCATACGTCCAGGACGCGGCCTCGCTCCTGGACCAGCAAGCCCACTCTTCGTCATTCGCCGATACCGGCACGCCATGGCGTTGACTGGGACGGACTCGATGTCCGGCGTCATCGATATGGCGCTGGACGGACTGCTGCATCGGGAGCGGGTCCGTCGCGACATCGAGGCCTATGGGCGGTCGCCCCTCACCGATGATGAGATCGCGATGGCCGACGGACCGATGCGCTTTGATCTGGACGACGACGACGTCGACTACGAGGCGCTCTACGGGTCCGGGGCGTGACCGCTCCTCCGGCGCGCCGGGGGGACGTGTGGTTCGCCGAGCTGCCCGGCGACACACGGCGGCCGGTCCTGGTGATGACCCGGGATCCGATGGGGCGCCTGTTGCAATCGGTGATCTGCGCGCCCATCACGTCCACCATCCGCGGCCTGTCCACGGAGATCGTGCTGGGTGTGGACGCGGGCCTCGCTCACGACTCGGTCGCCAACTTCGACAACCTGCTGTTGCTCGACCGGGCCCGCCTCATCCGACGTCTGGGTCGAGCCTCGCCAGCGGTCATGGATGCGGCCTGCGATGCGCTCGCCATCGCGACAGGCTGTCAGTCCTGATGTGCCGCCTGGGCATCCACAGGCATGGATCGCCACGATCCTGGTTCGGGGTCCAGGGGAGGGCCCAAGGGTGTCCACCTGACGTGGGCGGTCTACATGGCCCTTGCTTCGTAGATGCGCATGCTCGCCCGAACGGGTAACCCTCGAGCAGTCCCCTGGCCTCGTCCAGGCTGCCTGGCGAAAATCGAGCACCAGATCCAGATCGTCCTGGGGGTTCCGCGATGGTGCGCCGCCGAGAGCGCGGACCACAGCTGCCGGCGTGGTTTCGGCCGACGGTCGATCTTGGACA
>JBBSOS010000397.1:0-2561 GCA_038259505.1 Candidatus Limnocylindrales bacterium
CGGCCAGCAGGTTCACCAGGTGCTCCCGGGGTTCCGGTTACTTGATGAAGATGGCGAGCAGGCCGACCACGACCGCCAGCACGCCGAGCCCTTCCGCGAACGCGGCGAGGATGATGGCGAGACCGCGGATCTGGGCGGCGGCATCGGGGTTCCGGCCGATGGCGCTCGCGGACATGCCGGCGAGGATGCCGATGCCGATGCCCGGACCGATGACGCCGAGTGCGGCAAGACCTGCGCCGAGGTGCTCCATGTGTCTGATCTCCTCTTCTGACCCGGCCGTTCCGGCCGGGGTGTTCGGGGCCTGATGGAAGCGGCTAGTGAGCCGCGGCTGGCTGGTGGTGGGTGGCCTCGTGGATCGCGGCCATGCCTTCGTCGCCGAGCTCACCCTCCTCGTGGTCGTGGGGTTCGACCGCGATGACCAGGAACATGAGCGTCAGGGTGCTGAAGATCAGCGCCTGGACGAAGGACAGCATGATCTCGAGGCCGTACAACGCGACCGGCAGGATGGCCACGAACAGCGCCGTCACGACACCCAGGGCGACCTCACCACCGTAGATGTTGCCGAAGAGTCGCAGGGACAGCGTCACCGGCTTGACGAACTCCAGCATGAGCTCCGTGAGACCCACGAACAGTGCGATGAGGCCCGCCCCGATGCCGTGACGGAACTCGTACAGCGGGAAGAACTTGCCCGCGTAGCCCGAGAAGCCCAGGCGCCGGAAGCCCTCGACCTGGAACGCGATGAACGCGACGATGGCGAGGCCGATGGTCACGTTCACGTCACTGGTCGGCGCTCGCAGGTAGTCGATGCGGCCCACGGGCGGCACCAGACCACTCCAGTTGAAGGCCAGGATGAGGATGAAGAAGCACGTGAAGATGGGCACATAGTTGCGCGCCGCAGCGCCGCCCATGCCGGTCGCGAAGCCTTCCAGCGACTCGACCCCCCACTCCACGAAGTTCTGGATGCGCCCCGGCACCGCGGCCCGGCCACGGCCCAGGAGGAGCATCAGGACCAGGAGCAGGGCCGTGATGATGAACATCGTGAGCATCGTGTTGGTGACGCTGGGCTGCGCCGAGATGACGAGGCCACCATCGGCGACGGCCGGGCTGCCATCGAGCGTCGCGAGCACGTGTGGCGGCGGGAACTCCAGGGTGCCATTGATGAAGCACACCGGGTACGCGCACGCGTCGCCCGGCTGACCGCCCCGGTCGAACGGCGGGAACGCGAGGAAGGCCAGGACATCGATGATGATGATGGCCACCACGAGGAACAGCAGCCAGGGGCGCCTCTTCCTGGGCGCACTGACCGTCTGGTCCTGGGTCACCGCGTCACCCGCGCTCGCCACGCTCATCCCCCTGCGCTGGGCACGACCCCGGCGGCCGTGCTCGTCAGTCCTCGTCCAATCGCTTCAGGAACCTGGTCAGCAGACGGTAGTCCGCCACCGCCCCCAGGAACGCACCCCCGATGAACCCGATCACGACGAACAATGGGTTCGTCTGCAATCGCAGGTCCAGCCAGTGGCCCGCCAGTGCACCGACCAGGGTCGTCACAAAGAGGACGAGCCCGATCTCCGTGAAGAGCGCGAAGTAGCCAAGCGCTCGTGCGTGACCGTCCATCGGCGCGGTCAGGGCGTGGGGAGTATATCAGCCGCGCGACGGGCCGGCGAGGCCTGCATCAGGCTGGTCGGGTGCCGTGCCCGGGCGTCCCGGTCCCGGAGCCATCGGGTGTGTGCTGCGTGGTCGTGGGGACCTCCTCGGGTGTGTCCGGATAGCTTGCCGCATCGAGCGAGTCACGCGTCCGACGCGTCAGCAGGTACAGGCCCAGACCACCCGCGATGACGATGCCCAGGAACGCGTAGAGCGGCCCGGCGCCCGAGGAGGAGAGCAGCAGCCCGCTGATGCCCAGGACGGCGGCGATGGCATAGATCAGGAGCACCGCACCCCGATGCGTCAGGCCCAGGTCGAGCAGCCGGTGGTGGAGATGCCCCCGGTCAGCCTCGAACGGTGACGCCCCCGACGCGAGCCGCCGGATGATGATCCAGAAGGTGTCGATGATGGGCACGCCCAGCACCAGCAGTGCCACCGCGACCTTGGCAGTGCCCATGATCGACAGCACCGCGAGCACATAGCCCACGACCATCACCCCGGCGGTCCCGATGAACACCCGCGCCGGATGGAAGTTCCAGGGCAGGAAGCCCGCCAGCGAGCCGGCGAGCACGGCGCACAGGAGTGCCACGATGGGCTCGATGGGGAACGCGGTGATGGAGATGATGCCCAGCGTCAGGGCCGCGATGAGCGAGACGCCGGTCGACAGACCGTCAAGGCCGTCGATCCAGTTGATGCAGTTGACCATGCCCACGATCCAGACGGTCGTGAGCAGGATGGGCACTGGCCGGATGACATGATCCGCGGTGACCTGCACCTGGAGGATGCCCGACAGGTCCAGGTTGGCATCGCCGAACGCGGCACCCAGGAACTGGAGCGGATTGGCGATCTGCGTGAACAGGACGCCGCCCGCCAATGCCACGGCAGCCAGCAGCACCTGGCCCATGAGCTGATAGCGC
>JBBSOS010000398.1:0-2559 GCA_038259505.1 Candidatus Limnocylindrales bacterium
GGGTGGTCAGCGCAGGCGGCGGCCGTCCGCTCCAGGGAATCGCTTCAGGGCAGGTTCGCGTCCTGCACCAGGCTCGCGTCCCGCGGCACCAGCCGTCCCGCGGCACGGGCGGGCAGGAGAACGACCGCGGAGCCACGTGGTCCCGGACCGGCTCGTTCGCCATGCCGCCCGGCTGGCGGGTCGATCGGACGCAGAAGACCCGGTATCAGCGGTTCCACGGATGTTCGTTGGCATCCTCGCCCTTCCAGCGGGACTCGACATCCTGGTCGGCGCCCCAGGCCAGCCCTGCGCCGGCGCCCCAGGTTCGGCGATCAGGGCTCAGCGCTCAGCGTGCCACGGTCAGCGTTCCGGGCGGGGCGCGAGGGCGAGGCCCAGCTCGGCGAGTTGAGCTGCCTCTACTGGGGAGGGCGCGTCGAGCATCAGGTCGGATCCCGATGACGTCTTGGGGAACGCCATGACCTCCCGGATGTTGGTCTGGTGGGTCAGCAGCGCCGCCCAGCGGTCGATGCCGAGGGCGATGCCGCCGTGCGGCGGCGCGCCGTAGTCGAAGGCCTCGAGGATGCCCCCGAACTTGTCGACCATCCCCGCGTCAGTGTGGCCCATAAGCGCGAACGACCGGGCCAGTTGCTCACGCCGGTGGAACCGGATCGAACCACCGCCCAGCTCCCAGCCGTTGAGCGCGAGGTCGTACTGGAGTGCCCGAGCCCGACCCGCAGGATCGGCCGGGTCAGCTCGATGCGGATCGCCGGAGAGCGTCTCGAGGAGCGGCTCATCCTCGGCCATGACGCCACTGAACGGATTGTGGGTCGCGTCCCATCGGCGCGCTTGCTCGTCCCACTGGTACATCGGGAACTCGTGGACCCAGACATACGCCAGCACATTGGGGTCGGCCAGGCCCAGGCGGCCAGCCAGCTCGACCCGCATGCGCCCCAGCACCTCCTGGGCGTGGATGTCCCGGTCCGCGACGATGAGCACGAGGTCGCCGTCGGCCGCGCCCGCTGCCCGCGCGATCCGCAGCGCAGCATCCTCCCCCACTGCCTTGACGATGGATCCTCGGATCGACGCGTCCGCAGGCGCCAGCCAGACCAGCCCGCCCGCACCCCAGCGCTTGGCGAGCTCGGTCAGCTCGTCGATCTGACCCCGGGTCATACCGCCCATGCCGGGAGCTGTGATACCCACGATGCGGCCACCCGTCTCGATCGCCTTGTCGAACACCTGGAAGCCCGTGTCGGCGACCGCCGTGGCCAGATCGACCAACTCCATGCCGTAGCGGATATCGGGCTTGTCGCTGCCGTATCGGTCGATCGCCTCGCGATAGGTCAGGACCGGGAACGGACTGTGGAGGATCGGCCGATCGGGGACCACTGCCCGGCTGACCTCGATGGCCATCCGCTCGACCCAGGCCATGACGTCGGCCTCCCGCACGAAGCTCATCTCCAGGTCGAGCTGGGTGAACTCCGGCTGTCGGTCGCCGCGGAGGTCCTCGTCCCGAAAGCAGCGTGCGATCTGAAAGTAGCGGTCCATGCCCGCGACCATGAGCAACTGCTTCATCTGCTGCGGGCTCTGGGGCAGGGCATAGATGCTGCCGGGCTGGAGCCTCGACGGCACGATGAAGTCACGGGCACCTTCGGGCGTCGACTTGATGAGCAGCGGCGTCTCGACCTCCACGAATCCCGCACCGTGGTGGGTCTCCCGGATCTGCTGGACGAGCCGGCCACGGGCCAGGATGCGCCGCTGGAGCGGCTCCCGGCGGAGGTCGAGATAGCGGTACGTGAGGCGCACCGACTCGTCGATCTCCGCGTCCGGGCCGTTGATGACGAACGGCGGCGTCCGGGCGCTCGACAGGACGCTGATGTCCGTGGCGCGCAGCTCCACGTCACCCGTGGCCAGCTTCCCGTTCTCGGTGCCCGGCAGGCGACGTGCGATCGTCCCTCGCACCCCGATGACGAACTCGGGTCGCACGGTGGAGGCGACGGAATGGGCCTCTGGCGATTCCTGGGCGTCGATGACCACCTGCGTGATGCCGTAGCGGTCGCGCAGGTCGAGGAAGATGAGGTGGCCCAGGTCGCGCCGGCGGTTGACCCAGCCGGCGAGCGCCACCACACGGCCTGCATCGGCAGACCGGGGATCGGCGCAGGTCATATCGCGGAAACTCGTATCCATGGGAGGCACCATGGTACGGGAGCGGGATCACGCCGTTGCGCGGCATACGCCGTTGCGCGGCATACGCCGTTGCGTGGCGGCAGGCGATGACCGGCAGCCACCGAGCCTATGCTGGGGGTCGCTGTAGATGAGGTGCACATGCGGGTCCTGGGATGGCTGCTCTCGGCTGTGGGGTTGGTGGGGGTCGTGGTCGGCAATGGGTTCGCGTCGGTGGTCTGGCTGCTGAAGCTGCAGTTGGAGTCCCGTCTTCGGGACCTGATGGCGGTCCCTGATCGCGGGCTGCAGGTGGCCATCCCGTTGGTCGACGCGGTCCGGGCCGGCTTCGCGGACATGGCCAGCCAGGTCGACGCGGTGCGAGCTGCCGCGGAGGGGCTCGCGACGGGGCCCGCAGGAGGA
>JBBSOS010000399.1:0-2551 GCA_038259505.1 Candidatus Limnocylindrales bacterium
GTTCGGGCTCGACCTGGGGCCCGAGGCGCCCCTGTTGTGCGCCGCCATCGCTGGTGCCCTCCTGGCCCATGACGCGGTGCTCGACGGGATCGTTACCGACCAGGCGACCCGGTCGGGTGAGGGCGCCGCGATCATCACCCAGGCACGCATGTCGATGATGGATACGCTCCTGTCGCGCGAGCCGGGCGTGGATATCCGGCGACCGGACCTGGGTGAGGCACTGACGGACGAAGCGTTCGTGGCCTTCGACCTGTTGCGCCTCGACGGGCAGTCGCTGCTGGACGTGCCGTTGCTGGAGCGCAAGCGCGTGCTGGAGAGTGTCATCGCGCAGGGCCCTCTGGTGCGCGTCGCGGTCTTCTGCAGGCCACCCATCGACGGCTGGGTCGCCTCCTGGCAGAGCGCCGGCCTGCGGGGCGCGATGCTCAAGGCGGCCAACGGGCGCTACATCCCAGGCGACCGGACCCCCGAATGGCGCGCCGTCACCAGGGTCGCGTCCCGCCGCTGAACAGCGGAGCCTTCGCGGCCCCGGCGCTGCCCACGGGCCCGCTGTTCCACGGTCGAGGGGCAGGGTCATCGGGTAAGGTGGGCCGGATGCCAGCCCAACCACTGCCTCCCGCCCTGCAGCACGCGGTCGAGGAGCTCGGCAGCGCTGACATCATGGTCGGCATCCCGAGCTACCGCAGCGCGGCGACCATCGGCCATGTCGTGCGCGCCGCGCAGGCCGGCCTGGTGCAGTACTTCCCGGACCTGCGGCCCGTGCTCGTCAACGCGGACGCCGGATCGCCCGACGGGACGGGTCGCGTGGTCGTGGGCACGGAGCCACCCGACTACGTGGAGCGGATCCTCCTGGTCCGCCCGCGCAACAAGCTGCGGCGCATCAGCCTGACCTACCCCGAGATCGATGGCGTGGGCGGCAAGGGCGCCGCATTGCAGACCATCTTCCGCATCGCCGACGCGCTCGGCGTGGAGGCGCTGGTGGTGGTGGACTCCGACCTGCGCTCGATCGTTCCCGAGTGGGTCGAGCTGCTGGCAGGCCCGATCCTCAAGGGCGGCTTCGACTACGTGGCGCCGCTCTACAGCCGCTACAAATGGGACGGCACCATCACCAACACCGTGACCTACCCGTTCACCCGATCGCTGTACGGCCTGCGGATCCGGCAGCCCATCGGTGGTGACTTCGGGGTGTCGGGCGATCTCGTGCGCCACTACCTTGCACAGGACGACTGGACGCCCGACATCAGCAGGTTCGGCATCGACATCTGGATGACCACCTCGGCCATCACCGGCGGCTTCGCGGTCTGCCAGACGCGCCTTGGGGCCAAGGTCCACGACCCCAAGGATCCGGGCGCCGACCTTGGGCCGATGTTCAGCCAGGTCGTGGGCACGCTGCTGCGGCTCACCGACCGGCACGCCCAGAGCTGGCTCACGGTGCAGTCCTCGCACGACATCCCCATCTATGGCTTCGAGCGCTACGGCGACCCGCCACCGCTGGACGTCAACGTGACGCGGCTGCTGGACGAGTTCGGGCGCGGCCTGACGAGCGTCGGCGACGCGTGGCGTGCAGCGCTGGCCCCGGATACCGCTGCACGGGTGGAGCGCCTCGCCGAGCATGCCCGCAGCGAGGTGGATGCCGCGTCCCGCGCCGACACCCCAACGGGCATCGAGGATGCGACCTTCGGCTTTCCCGACGACGTGTGGGCGCGGGTGGTCGGGGATGTCGCGGTCGCGGCGCATCGGCAGGTCCTGCCCATCGATCGCCTCGTGGCCGCCCTGGTGCCGCTGTACTTCGGGCGGGTCGCCGGCTTCGTCATCGAGACGCAGGACATGACGGCCCAGCAGGCCGAGACCGTGGTGGAGCGGCAGGCACGCGCTTTCGAGGCGGCCAAACCTGCATTCGTGGCCAGTTGGCAGACCGCGTCGTGAGTCGACATGGGACCCTGCCCGCACGCATCCTCATCCCCCTCGCCAATCCCCGGACCGCCGCCGACCTGGTACGCATCGGGACGGCGCTCCTCGACCATGGTGGCGTGCTGACGGCGCTGTCCATCGTGGAGGTGCCCGAAGGCATGCCCCTGTCCGAGGGCGCCACACGGGCGCGCCAGGCGCGCCGACTGCTGCAGCGTGTCCTCGAGTTCGCACCCGAAGGCACCGATCTGCGGACCGTCGTACGCATCGGTCGACGGGCGGCAGAAGGCATCGTGGAGCTGGCCACGGAAGAGGAAGCCGACCTGGTCATCTTCGGCTGGGGCGGCCGGCAGCCGGGGCGGCGCGAGGATCCGGACGAACCGGGGTTCAGCTCCACCATCGACGAGGTGGTCCGCGACGCACCCTGCGACATCGCCGTCGTCAAGCAGCGAGGTATCAGCGACGTCCGCCGGATCCTGGTCCCGGTTCGGGGCGGTCCCCACGCGGAGCTGGCGCTGCGATTCGCAGCCGCGCTCGGCCAGACGTTCGATGCCGAGGTCGAGGCGCTGCACGTGGTGTCCGCGGATCTCGATCCGACCCTGCAGTCGCAGTCCGAGCGAGCGCTGGCTATGTTCGTCCGACAGCA
>JBBSOS010000400.1:0-2527 GCA_038259505.1 Candidatus Limnocylindrales bacterium
ACGGGGTGCAGGGCCAGGGCCAGGGACAATCGCTCTCCGGTGAGGCGTACTACGTCCAGATGCGGCTGCCGGGCGAGGCTGACACGGAGTACCTGCTCATCCAGCCCATGGTCCCCGCACGGCGGCCGAACATGATCGCCTGGGTCGCCGCGCGCAACGACATCGACACCCGTGGCCAGGTCATCTACTACCAGCTGCCGACCGACACCTCGATCTTCGGGCCGACCCAGATCCAGGCACGCATCGACCAGACACCCGAGATCAGTGCCCAGATCACCCTCTGGGACCAGTCCGGGTCGAGCGTCATCCGGGGCAACCTCATCGTCGTCCCGGTGGGTGGCTCGTTCGTGTACCTGGAACCGGTATATCTCCAGAGCACCGCGTCGGCATTCCCGCAGTTCACCAAGATCGTAGTCGCGACACCCTCGCGGGTGGTCTGGGCGGATACGCTCGCCGAGGCGCTCCAGCGCGCGGTGGGCGAGGGTCCGACGATCAACCCGACCCCTGGCCCGAACGTCCCGCGCCCGACACCCACGGTCGCCCCGGGACCCACGCGAGCGCCCGACGACGGCACCCTGCCCACGGATATCGATGGGCTCATCCGCTACGCCAACGACCACTTCGGGCGTGCCCAGGCAGCCATCGGCGCGGGCGACTACGTGACGTACGGCCAGGAGATGCAGCGGGTGCAGACGGCGCTCGACCACCTCGCGGCGTTGACCGGATCGAGTCCCACCCCCCGCTGAGATCCCGGACGGGCGGGTATGCTCCGGACCATGTCCGGAGCAGCTCAGACCATCATCGATCTCGTGGTCGAGGGCGCCCTCGACAGCGAGCTGGCCGGGCTGCTGTGGCTGCTGGTCGAGGATGGCGTGCCGCTCACCGTCACCGGCCCCGCCAGCATCGGGACTCGCGACCGGGTGGCGCGCGCGATCCTGTCCGTGCCGCCGCGGGCCGCATGGGTGCTCATCGACGCTGATGCTGAGCGGCCCGGACCCGGCACGCTCGGGGCGCGCATCCGGGCCGGGGTTCACGTCGGGCTCACCCTCGAGGCGGGGGACCTGCGACAGGCCATGGAGCGGCTGGCGGCGCCGCCCGACGGTCTGCCCGAGGATGCGGTCCGCCGGCTGGGCGTCGTGCTCGTGGTCGCGGAGGTGCCCTCGACGGCCGTAGGCCCCGTCAGGGAACGCGTGCGAGTGCTCGCCGCGCACTATCTGCGCCCGACCGAGCGCGATCCCCAGGGCCACGTCCAGCGACGACCGCCGGCTGTGCTCGCGACCTGGGACGCCGAGCGGGACGCCTTCGACCATTTCGCGTGGGGGGTGACGCCGGAACTGGCGATCCTGGTCGACCGGACGCAGGCCAGCCTCGAGGCGCTGCAGGCCGGGCGGCGACAGTCGATCGAACGTCTCGTCGCGGATCCGCCAGTCGACGCCGAACGTGCCCTCGCGGCGATCGTAGCCGGCGAGCCGCCGCGGCAGCACGCGGCCGTCGTGCCCGCTACCGCCGGACCCACCTTCCGTAGTCCGCTCACCGATCCGCATATCCACTGACTCGGCGCCGCCCGTGACGACGGTCACGCTTGACTCGACGGTCACGCGTGACCCGACGGCTCGCGGTGCCTTCCGGGAACCGCGACGCTCCCGGTGGTAGGCTCGTGACCGAGCCGCACCATCTGCTCCTGAGGATCCCATGGATCGACCAGCCACCGACGCTCGCCCCACCACCCTGGGCGCCCTGCGCGCCAGTGGCTATCGGCCGCGGAGTGTCAAGGAGGAATTGCGCGCCAACCTCATGCCGGCCCTGGCGACGGATGTGCCGGTGTTCCCGGGTGTCGTGGGCTACGAGGCGAGCGTCATTCCGGCCATCGAGAACGCGATCCTTGCTGGCCAGGACTTCGTGCTCCTGGGGGAGCGCGGCCAGGCCAAGACCCGGCTCGCCCGGTCGCTCGTCCAGCTCCTCGACGATGCCATCCCCGTTGTCGCCGGCTCGGAGCTCAACGAGGACCCCCTCGCGCCCATCCTGGAGGCGACCCAGGATCGGATCGCAGCCTCGGGCGATGAGACACCCGTCGAGTGGCTGGCCCGGGACCGGCGCTATGGCGAGAAGCTGGCAACGCCCGACATCACCATCGCTGATCTCATCGGCGAGGTCGACCCCATCAAGGTCGCCGAGGGCCGCTACCTGTCGGACGCGTCGACGATCGCGTTCGGGCTCATCCCCCGGACCAACCGCGGCATCTTCACGCTCAACGAGCTGCCTGACCTTGCCGAACGTATCCAGGTGGGCCTGCTCAACATCCTCGAAGAGCGGGACGTCCAGGTCCGCGGACACAACCTGCGGCTGCCGCTCGACCTGTTCTTCGTGGCCAGTGCCAATCCGGAGGACTACACGAGCCGCGGCCGCATCATCACGCCGCTCAAGGACCGACTCGGGTCCCAGATCCGAACGCACTATCCGCGCACCATCGCCCATGAGCTCCAGATCATGGCCCAGGAGCGAACGCGCTTCGACGATGCGGACCTCG
>JBBSOS010000401.1:0-2505 GCA_038259505.1 Candidatus Limnocylindrales bacterium
ATAGACTGGCGGTCCGGAACCCCGGGCATCCGGGGTAGCCACATACCGCCGTCTGACGGCAAGAGGAGGGTGCTCATGGCACATCGGATCGGAGCGCATCGCGCGTCATTCGTGGCACTGACCGTGGTCGGTGTCGCGGCGCTGACCGGCGGCTCGGCCGTCGTCGCGCAGTCGCCATCGGCAGGCAGCCAGCAGGTCGTGCAGACGGCACTCCCGGGCGAGCTGTGCACGTACGACATCTACAACGGCTCGGGCGTGCCCCAGATCACCGACCTGACGACGGCCACCATCGGCTTCGCCCAGTCGGAGAAGGAGGCGAATCCGTTCCGGATCGCCGAGACCCAGTCCATCAAGGACGAGGCGGCGAAGCTCGGTATCACCAATCTCCTCGTCACCAACGCCCAGTCCGACCTCAACAAGGAGATCTCGGACATCAAGGGCATGATCGACCAGGGCGCCCAGGCGCTCATCATCTCGCCGCTCAACTCGGAGGGACTCGATCCAGCGCTCGATTACGCCAAGGAGAAGCAGGTCCCGGTCATGACCATCGACCGGTTCCTGACCACCAAGACCGCGTGCTCGGACTACATCGGCTGGATCGGCTCGGACTTCGTCGAGCAGGGACGCCGCGCGGCTGCGGCCATGATCCGCGAGACCGGTGGCACCTGCAACCTGGCCATCCTGTTGGGCGCCGCGGGTGTCAACGTGACCGATGACCGGAACGCCGGGTTCCATGAGGGCATCGCCGACACCCCCGGCATCAAGGTCGTGGCCGAGCAGGCTGCTGACTTCGAGCGGCAGAAGGGCCAGACAGTGACCGAGCAGCTCATCACCGCCAACCCCGACATCAACTGCATCTACGCCCACAACGACGAGATGGCGCTCGGCGCTGTCGCGGCACTCAAGGCCGCCGGCTACAACCCCGGCGACGTGAAGATCATCACCATCGACGGGACCCAGGGCGCCGTCCAGGGCATCATCGATGGCTGGATCTCGGGCGTCATCGAGTCCAACCCGCGGTTCGGTCCCCTGGCCTTCAAGGCCCTCGGGGACTTCTACAGCGGCGCGGGCGTGCCTCAGAAGACCATTATCTCCGACAAGGAGTACACCAAGGACAACGCGGCCGCCGAGCTGCAGAACGCCTACTGATCGACGGTCCAAGGTGGTCCTAGCCGGACCAGCCGGACCAGGGCTGACCGCGGTCCATGTGGGCCGGGTCAGCGTCGATCGTTACCCTGGCGCCCGTCGCGACCACGCGTCGGGCGCCAGCCCTGTCCCTGAGGGAGTCGTCACCGGGTGACCGCGCCTGTGGAGCCTCTCACCACTCCGGAGACCTCGACGCCACCAGTCATGGAGGCGCGCGACATCTCGAAGCGATTCGGGGGTGTCGTCGCGCTCGATGGTGTCTCCATCGCACTGCGACCAGGGGAGGTCCACGCGCTCGTCGGCGAGAACGGCGCCGGCAAGTCGACGCTCATCAAGGTCATGACCGGCGTGTACCAGCCGGATGCTGGTGAGCTGCGCTTCGAGGGCGGGCCGATCCACTTCTCGCGCCCCCGCGATGCCCAACTGGCGGGCATCAGCACCATCTACCAGGAGATCAACCTCGTCCCGCAACTGAGCGTGGCGCGCAATCTGTTCCTGGGCCATGAACCCACGAACCGGCTGGGGTTCGTCGACTTCGACCGCATGCGCGCGGGTGCCATCACGATGATGGATCGATACGGCGTCCACGTCGATGTCCGCCGCCCACTCCAGGAACTCGGGCTGGGTGCCCAGCAGACCGTGGCCATCGCGCGTGCGGTCTCGGAACGGCACCGGGTGCTCATCATGGACGAGCCCACCTCGTCCCTGGAGCCGGGCGAGGTCGAGCGGCTGTTCAGCGCCATCGGGCTGCTCCGTGGCGAAGGCGTCTCGCTCATCTATGTCTCGCACCGGATGGACGAGATCTTCCGGATCTGTGATGCCGTCACGGTGCTCCGGGACGGCCATCTCGTCCACAGCGGCCCGGTCAGCGAACTGACGCGGGTGTCCCTCATCGAACTGATGCTCGGTCGCGACATCGCGGAGCCGTCGCGGATCACGGGCTTCACGGGCGAGGCCGCCAAGGCCGATGCCCAGGTCCTCCTCGACGCTCGTGGGCTGACACGGCGGCACCTGCTGGACGGCGTTGATGTCACGGTCCATCGAGGTGAGGTCGTGGGACTTGCCGGACTCCTGGGCTCGGGTCGGAGCTCGACCGCGAAGGCGATCTACGGTGCGCAACCGGTCGATGCCGGATGCGTGTCCATCGACGGCGGGGCCGTGCCAACCGGGTCCGTGCGAGCCGCCATCGACGCAGGCATCGCGCTCATCCCGGAGGATCGCAAGGCGGAGGGGATCGTTCCCGGCCTGTCAGTGCGGGACAACATCACGCTCGGCATCGTGCCCACGCTCGCCCGCTTCGGGATGCTCGCCGGCCCCGCCCAGGACCGGATCGCCGATGACTTCATCGAGCGCCTGCGC
>JBBSOS010000402.1:0-2482 GCA_038259505.1 Candidatus Limnocylindrales bacterium
CACCGCCCGCGGCGGCCTCGTCGACATGCACCGCCTCCAGAGGACCGGGCATCTGGCGAGCTTCGATGGCGCGCAGCACCGGTGCATCCTGACCGGCGTCCAGGGCAAGCCGTGCCGAGAGCGCGATGCCGGTGCCGCTGCTCAACCGCTCCAGATGACCGCGGGCACCACAGCCGCAGATAGGCCCATCCATGTCGATCACGATGTGGCCCAGCTCACCCGCTGCGCGATCGGGTCCCGTGAGCAGGCGACCGCTGGTGATGATGCCGCCGCCGATGCCCGTGGATACCGTCAGGTAGACGAGATCGTGGAAGCCACGGCCCGAGCCCATGGCGGACTCGGCCAGGACGGCCACGTTGGTGTCACGGTCGAGCGCCCACGGCAGACCGAGGGCGTCACCGAGCGCCGATCCCAGGGCATAGCCGTGCAGGCTGCGATGCAGATTGGGTGGGTCGATCAGCCGGCCGGTGACCGGATCCAGCGGGCCCGGAGCCGATATCCCCAGCGCCACGGGCGGCTCACCACCCGCGGCCATATGCTCGCCGAGGGATCCCTGGAGCTGGCGGGTCGCGGCCTCCACCACCGTCGCCGCGCCGTCGACCATCGGCGAGCGGGTCTGCCGACGCGCGGTCAGGACCCCGTTGGCGTCCACGACGGCTGTCCGCAGATGCGTTCCCCCCAGATCGAGCGCGAGCACAGGTGCGAGGCGGGGAGGCTGCTGATCGGGTGCGGGCATGCTCGAGGGTGGGACGGACGCGCCGTCGGGCGGAGCGTCACGCGCGCGGCAACGCTGTTGGGGCCCACCGATCCTATCAGATGCCCCTTGGCTGTCGGTCGACGGGACGCGACGACACCCGGCCACGTAGCCGGGCGTCGTCATCGCGGTGTTGGATCGGTGCTGGTGGCACTCGATCCGCCAGGTCGTCCTGGCGAGGCGTCAGCCGCCGATGCGGAAGACGCTGCCGCCGCACTCGGGGCAGGTGCCCTTCGTGGCAGGCTTGCCGTTCTTCATGGTGATCTTTTCCGGGTTCTTGATCTCGACCTTCTTCTTGTCCTTGACGCAATAGGCCTCAGCCACCGGATCCTCCTCGTTGTTCTCGGCGCGGATCGACCCCGTCGCCAGTCGCGGGACCCGAACATCTGCCGGATCTCCGCAGGATACGTCCCTTCTAGGGTGCCATCACGGGCCAGAGTGAGGGGCGCCAATGGAGCGCGCCCGCGGCGGCGACCTGGGTATCCATCAGCGCGAGGATACTCAAGGACTCCAACCCCGTTTCGATGCACGCGAGTTCCGCAGCCGGCCGGCCTGCTGCCTCGAGGAATACCCCCTCGGCTCGCTGTGCGAATGCGGTACAGACGACGCCGGCTCGGCAGCCCGCCAACTGGGCGAGGATGAGCAACGCGGACGCCTCCATCTCGAAGTTCATGACCCCCTGGGCTGCCATCTCCGCGGCGAGGTCAGGGTAGCGGATGGGCAGGCGCGGGATGGGTCGTCCCTGTGCACCGTAGAAGCCCGGTGCCGTGGCGGTCAAGCCAACGTGTGCACGGTGACCGAGGCGGGCAGCAGCCTCGACGAGTGCCGCCACGACCGTGTAGTCCGCGACAGCCGGGTATCCATCGTGGACGTAGTAGCTGGTGGTCGACTCCAGCCGAACCGACCCGGAGGAGATGACCAACTCGCCGAGCGCGATGTCGTCGCGGAGCACGCCGCAGGAGCCGATGCGGATCATCGTCGGTCGCTGGGTGATGGCCAGGATCTCGGCGACAGCGATCTCCATGTTGTCGGTTCCGATGCCGGTCGACACGACAGACACGCGCATGCCGTGCCACATGCCGGTCGCAGAGGCGAACTCGCGATGCTCCCGACGCACCTCGACAGAGTCCATCATGCCTGCGATCCGCTCGGTCCGCGCGGGGTCCCCGGGCAGGAGGATGTGCTCCGCCAGCTCACCTGGCGCCAGGTCGATGTGGTACTGGCGGTCGGTGGCTGGCAGGGCGGTCCGGCGGTCCGCGCTTGGCAACATGGCTCCTTGATGGCGTGACCGCACGGGTTCGGCGGTGCGTGGAACGATAGGCACCACGCTCACGGGGCGTCAAGCGGTACCCCAGGGCGAGGCGGTGCCTGGCGTGGTGTCGGAGGCACCGGACTGGCACTTGCCGGAGGTGCCGGTGGCGTCGGAGCGGCACTTGCCGGGGGCGGAGCAGCGGTCCGAGGCACTGCAGCGGCGCCCGGAGCGGGAGGCGCCAGCGCTGTGATAGCGGACGCCGTCATTGGCGGCTTGACCGTGGTCCGACCGCCGGACCGGATGCCTGTCCCCGGGCCGCGCCGCAGTGGCCGGATCGCCAGGGCACCACCGATGCCGACCGCTCCGGCGGCGATCATCGCCACCAGGAGCGCGAAACCGATCCTCGCCGGGTCGTTCTGGCTGGGGGGCGGTGAGGACGAGATCGCGCCCACCGTCCCCTCGATGCCGGTCGCGGA
>JBBSOS010000403.1:0-2479 GCA_038259505.1 Candidatus Limnocylindrales bacterium
CAGAGTCTCCGGCAGGCAACCGATGGCGGGTGCGATGACCGGCAGTCCGAAGGACATGGCGAGGATGGCGGAGCCGGACGTGAGCACGTCGCGGTATGGCAGCACGGCGGCGTCGGCCGCCCGCAGGTACACCTGCATCCGCGCATCCGGGATCATCTGGAGGGCCAGCACCACGCGCGGGTCCTGCTCGGCGAGTCGCTCCAGGGCGGTCCGCGTCTCTCGCCGCAACGGCTTGCCCGCGATGACGAGCCGGCTGTCCGGTGCCTCGATACGCGCGAACACCTCGAGCAGCTCCTCGACACCCTTGTAGGGTCGGATCTGGCCGATGAACAGGAACACCCGGTCCGTCGCGCCGAGGCCCAGCTCCGCCCGAGCGGCGTCCCGTCCGAGGGTGTCGGGATACGCGCCCGCGTAGTTGCCGTGGGCGACCACGGCGAGGCGCTGGCCCAGGTCCTGCGGCAGGTCGTAGGCCTCGACGGCCAGTCGTCGGCTCGCGTCACAGTGGCAGATGACCACATCGACCAGCTCCACGAGTCGACGGTGGAACGCCATCTCGGGCAGGTCGCGACGCTGCTCGTGGTCGCCGATGTTGTGGAGCGTCCAGACGATGCGGACCCCCAGCCTGCGCAGGACGCGCAACTCGATCGCGGTCCGGCGCCGTGCCAGGTCCTGGCGTCCGAGCAACGGCTCCTCATACCGGTGCACCCAATGGAGGTGCAGCACCCGCGGGAACCGGGCCCTGGCCCAGGCCAGCAGGAGCGGGGATACGGGCCGGCTGCTCGGCCCCTGGCCGAGGGAGACGTCGACACCCTGGGCCCGAAGCGCGTCAGCCAGAAGGGACTGGTACGGGTTCGATTGTGCGGGGACCATGAGCACACGCGTCACGAGTCGGAGCCGCGCCTTGCCTTCTTGCCCGGCTCCAAGCGCCGCAACTCAGCAGGGTCGATGGCGATCTCGCCCCGACGCATCCGTTCGATCTGCTGGCGACGAGCCGCACGCCGTTCCTGCGAGTGCTCCCGGTGGGCACGCACCACATCCTCGGGGCTGCCATCCATCGTGACCCGGCCGCCCTCGATGAGGATGGCGCGCGTGCAGAACTCCGTGACCCAGGTCATGTCGTGGGTCACCAGGACCACCGCCTTGGCCGCCGTGAGGATGGAGATGATTCGCTGCCGGCTCTTCTCCCGGAAGACCTCGTCACCGGTCTGGAGGACCTCGTCGAGCAACAGGATGTCGGGGTCCACGGATGTCGCGATGGCGAAGCCCAGGCGCGCGCGCATGCCCGAGCTGTAGGTCTTCATCGGCGCGTCGATGAAATGCCCGATGTCCGCGAACTCGACGACGTCGGGTGTGATGCGCTGCATCGTCTCGTGGGGGATGCCCATGAGGGCGCCCGCCAGCGCGATGTTGTCCATGCCGTTGAGGTCCTGGTCGAAGCCCGCCTGGAGGCTGAGCAGAGTCGAGATGTGGCCATTGACCTCCACGAAGCCCTCGGATGGCGTGATGATGCCCGCGAGCACCAGGAGCAGCGTGCTCTTGCCGGCGCCGTTGGGCCCGATGACGCCCACCGATTCACCCTGGTTGACCGTGAACCCGGCATTGCGCAATGCCCAGAACCGCCGATCGCCCTTCTCCCGGCGGAGCATGTTGGCGAAGCTGGTCCGCAGGCGCGTCTTCTTGGTGAAGCGCAGGTTGTACTGGACCCCCAGGTCCTCGACGCGGAGTGCCGCCGGCTGACCCGGCACATGTATCGCCTGGGGGCGCCCCGATAGCTCCTGCGCGTCCTCGTGCAGTTCAACGGCTCCCTCGAGGGCGACTCCCTGGGCCATGGCTAGAGCACCTTCGCGAACGCAGGTTCGAGCCGCTTGAACACGATGACACCCAGCACGAGGACCACGATGGAGAAGCCCAGGACGCCCATGAGCGCGGGCAGGTCCAGGTTCTCGATGCCCGCGTGCGACCAGTGCTTGCCGTCCGGGTTCGTGACGCCGTAGATCGTCGTGCGATAGGACTCCATGAGCACCGCGACCGGGTTGTATCGCAGCACGACGAACGCCTGATCACCCAGGGTCTTGTGGAGGGTGCTGCCGCGGCCCGAATCCGAGGCGAAGGTCCACAGGATGGGTGCCATGTAGAACAGCAGCCGCATCAGGTGACCGATGACGATGCCGATGTCCCGGTAGAACACGGTCAGGGCAGCCAGGAACAGCGACAGGCCGATCATGAGCACGAATTGGATGACCGCGATGAGGGGCACGAACACGATCATCGGGGAGATGTGCGTGTGGTACATCAGTGCCGTCACCGCCACGAGGACGCCGAACCCGAAGCCGAGGTTCACGAGGCCCGCGCCGTTGACCACGATGGGCAGCACGATCTTGGGGAACTGGATCTGCTTGATGAGCGCGCCCTGGCTCACGACCGACATCACCGCATCACTGATGCTGCCGGTGAACCACTTGAAGGGGATCATCGCCGC
>JBBSOS010000404.1:0-2445 GCA_038259505.1 Candidatus Limnocylindrales bacterium
GACCACCAGCTTTACGCACATCATCACCAAGGGGAAGGTCCACGGGACGGTTTGGGTCCACGGCAAGAACAAGGGTCATTGGGACGTAGCGCAGGTCCGGTTCACATACCGCTATGCGACCCTGTTGCGCTGATGGCCTCGCCTGAGTGGCACGTCGTTGTAGTGGCTGTACGACTGCGACACGCGATGGCTGTACCGCTGAGTGCGAACCACGACGGGTTGACCCTGTGAGCGAACATGTTGATCGACATCGATAGCGGCAAGGCCATCGGGCAGGTCCCATATCGGGCCGACTTCGATGCGATCCGGTCGCGGCTTTCGAACGACGAGTTCGATGAGATGGTCGAGCGGGTCGACCAGTTGATCGACGGTGCCGGCGGCGAGATCGCGACCGCAGGCTGGCTGCCGGGCAGCGACTGGACGGGAACCCCGTTCGAGGCGATCTACACGAAGGCCGCGCGCGAGGACTTCGGGCGGTCTGCCCTCTTCTTCGGCCAGCTCGTGTGGTACACGGTCATGCGGCGTCCGGAATCATGGGGCTCAGGGCGGTACCAGGTCGACGGCAAGGACATCGCGAGCCGGACGTCCCGTAGCCAACGGATGGCGAGGACGGTGATGAGGAGCCCGAGGATCAGGTAGACCGCCTGCAGCGGGGGTTCGTTGCTGTAGCCGATGATGGCGATCTCGACGGCGACCCAGATCAGGAGGGCCTCCCCGACGACCGCCGCCGCGACCGGCGCGAGCGGGTGCCGCAGCCAGGCCAGGCGGGCTGCGACCAGTGGACCGATCCCGAGCACGCTGAATAGGATCACGCCGGGCCAGAAGTACGTCTCGAAGGGCGAACCGGCCAAGGCCGACAGGGGCAGGGGCATGATCTCGCCTCGCGGCGCGAGCATGAGCACCAAACCTCCGCCAAGGGCGCCGATACCCAAAACGATCTCGAGCACGACCACCCCCACTGGCAAGTCGTGTCAGCTGGCGTCCAGGAATCATCACCGCGTCCCCGTCGGCCATCGGAGGCCGAGGACCGACGCCGGTCATGGGGCCACGAGGTCCTGGACGATGCCCGCGGTCCAGGCGCGGATCTCGGCCCATGGACGGAAGTCACCGTCGGGTGCCCGGACGAGCGCGACCATGGCACGCTCGCCTATGCCGAGCTGGGTGCGGTCCAGCCGGCCACCGAACACGCGGTGGGAGCGGGCACCCACTTGCGAGAGGATCGACGCCACGTCGACCGGGTCCGAGTCGGGCTTGACTGGGTCTCCGAGCGGTCCGCTGGAGAAGAGCCAAACGGGCAGCGACGTCAGCGCTGTCGCGTGGCGGTCGGCGAACTGCCGGGCGGAACCGAGCCAGTGACCGGCGTAGACGCCGCTGCCGAGGACCACGCCGTCATAGCCTTCCAGCGATCCGACGGCCTCCGGGCTGGCGATGGTCGTCTCGATATCCGCTGCCCCGAGTCCCTCGGCGATGGCGGTCCCGATGTCGAAGGTTGCGCCGTGCTTCGATGCTGTGGCGACCAGGACGCGCATGATGGTCTCCTCTCGGGCGAGCCGGGTGGCTGGGAAACCCCATGCGGCCGCTCGTCTGGACCTCAGCGTGCACTTTCGGCTCGACCGTCGATAGGGCCGATCGGCCGCGGAGGACGGTGCCGATGGTCACCAACGGGGCAGGAGTGGGTCGTCTGGTATCACGCGGTCGTGAGCCAGCGGTGATAGTGGGGTCGCCATAGGCCCAAGGGTCCACGCGAGGCATCCCCCTGGGGCGACCGTGGGCATCTGACCTACCCACCGGCCAGCGGCAGCGAGGTGGCGCGGGCGATGGACGCGGCGCTTGGCGGGTGACCGACTCAGCGACGCGGCGGGCGGGCGACGACAGCAGCAATGCCGACCACGGTGGCAAGAGCGAGCAACGGGATGGCCGCCTTGGCCGCCCTTGGGGGCAGCACGAGTTCGAACAACGGCACCGGGTCGCCCAGTCGCCTTTGCAGCGGGCCGAATGGACAGTTCCCGCGACCGATGACCAACGCCGCGCCTTCGAGCGACAGGAAGGCCACGCTCGTGGCCAGGAGGCGGTCCCGGCGGCGCGCCACGGCGCTCACCCAGATGTACCCGAAGCACGCCATGCTGACGATCGCCCACGCTGCGTGGGCGATCCGGAATGCCTTCGCTCGCGGGTTCAACTCTGACCAGGTCACGGCACGAAGGATGCACCGCTCAGTGTCGCCCATCCACAGCTCAGCCCTGAGGCGAGCCCGAAGCGACGGGAGCGGGGGATGCTGACGGGCCAGCGGATGCCGCGGCGCCAGCGACGGGAAGCTTCGCGACGAGCATCGAGGCCACGGAGCTGCCGGCATTGCTAACGTGGCCCGGCGCCCCTGGCGCCACGAGGAAGTAGTCTCCGGCCTGCATCGTGTGAGCGGTCCCTGCCGGCGCCATCGTCCCGCTC
>JBBSOS010000405.1:0-2424 GCA_038259505.1 Candidatus Limnocylindrales bacterium
ACAGGACGCCGGCCAGGGTGCCCAACATCGATCCCGAGCCACCCGTGAGGAGCGTGCCCCCGATGACCACGGCCGCGATGGCCTGCAGCTCCAGGCCGACACCGATGGTCGACAGGCCCGAGGACGATCGAGCGGCGACGAGCATGCCGGCGACCGTCGCGAGCAGGGCGCTCACGACATAGACCGTGACCTTGACCCGGCTGATGGGCAGGCCCATCAGCCGTGACGCTTCCTCGCTGCCCCCGATGGCGGTCACGGCCAGGCCGTAGCGGGTCCGCTCCAGCACGATCCAACCCACCAGGAAGGCCGCGCCGGCGATCCAGATGGGCCACCGGATGCCGAGCAGCGATCCCTGCCCCAGCTCCACGAACCAGAGGTCCCTGGAGATGATGTACACGGTGTTGCCGTTGTCCGCCACCGCGAACGCCAGGCCGCGCGCGAACAGCAGGGTGGCCAGGGTCACGATGAACGGCGCCATCCGCCAACGCGCGATGAGCAGCCCGTTGGCCAGACCGATACCGCCACCCACGATGAGTGGCAGCGCCAGCGCCGCGAGGCTCTCGCCGCCCTGGGCGGCGAACGCGGCCAGCACAGCGGCCAGGGCAAGCATCGAGCCGCCCGAGAGGTCGATGCCACCGGTGATGATGACGAACGTCATGCCCACGGCCACGAGGCCCAGGAAGGAGCTCGCCTCGATGATGTTCAGGAAGTTGTCCACGCTCGCGAAGCGCGGCCCGAAGGCGATGGCTCCCAGCACCGTGACCAGCAGCAGCACCACGAAGGCACCGGTCCGCTGGATGACACCGGCCAGCCGTTCCCGCCGGGTGGTCGAGATGCTGGTCCCGGGCGACCCAGGGTTCGTCGGCAGCGTTCCCGATCCGGGGGCGTGCGCGACGTCCGTCACGAGGCGTCCCGATCGCGCTGGAGATAGACCGCGGCCAGGATGATGAGCGCCGCGACCATCCGTGATGTCGAGTCCGACAGGTTGTTGCGGATGAGGGTCGCCGTGATCAGCTGCAGCAGCAACGCACCTGCCACGGTGCCAGCGATGCGCACCTTGCCGCCCGTCAGCGGTGTGCCGCCCACCACCACCGCCGTGATGGCGCTCAGCTCGATGAGGTTGCCCAGGAACGACGGGTCCGCGGCTCCGATCCGGGCGGTCGCCAGCACCCCCGCGATGGATGCGAGCACCGCACACAGCACGTAGACGGTGACCAGCGTGCGCTTGGCCGGCACACCAGAGAGTGCACTGGCCACGGGATTGCCACCGGTCGCGAGCAGATACCTGCCGAAGGTGGTGCGGTTGACGATGACGGCCATGAGCACGGCGAGCCCGATCACGATGAGCACCTGCACCGGGAACCCGGCGAAGGTCGCGGTGCCCAGACTCGCGAGGGTCGGATCGAAGATCTCCGTGAGCCTGCCGCCGGCGATGACGAGCGCGATCCCCCGGCCAGCCACGAGCATCCCCAGGGTGGCGACGATGGGCTGGATGCCCACGAACGCGATGAGGCTGCCGTTGATGAGACCGATGAGGCCGCCGGCGATGAGTCCCGCGATGACCGCCGGGATGGGGCCATAGCCCAGGAACAGGGGCATGGTGGCGGCCGCGATGGCCATCACGGAGCCCACGGAGATGTCGATGCCGCGCGTACCGATCACGAGTGCCATGCCCAGCGCCACGATCACCACGGGCACCACCTGGACCACCTGGAGCCGGAGGTTCCGCTCGGACAGGAATGATGGAGAGATGGCGGCGTTGACGGCGACCAGCAGCACGATGCCCACGTAGACGCCGTTATCACGCAGCCACTCGCGCCAGCCGATGGGTCGTCGTGTCGCCGGCTGGCGGACCAGCTCAGTCATGGGTCACGGCCGGCCCGACTGCCTTCGCATCCGTCTGGCGCGCGTCGGAGCCCGCAGCCGCAGCGATGAGCTCCACAACGTGTTCGGCGCTGACATCGTCGCCGTGCAGCAGCCCGACGACAGCGCCATCCCGCAGGATGACCAGCGCATCCGAGCCCTCCACGACCTCCTCGAGGTCAGAGCTGATGAGGACCACCGAAAGTCCGTCGTGGGCAAGCTCGCTGATGAGCGCCTGGATCTCCGCCTTGGCGCCGACATCGATGCCCCGTGTCGGGTCGTCGAGGATGAGCAGCTTGGGCGACATCGCCAGCATCCGTGCCAGCAGCACCTTCTGCTGGTTGCCACCGGAGAGGGTGCCCATCTGCTGCTTGGGATCGTTACGCGACCGGATGGATAGCCGCTCGCGCCACCGCCAGAACGCGGCCGCCTCGACACTTTCGCGGATGATGCCGAAGCGTGCGAGGAGCGGCCAACTGGCGACGGCCACATTCTCCGCAACGGGTCGGACCGCGAACGCGCCACCAGCCTTGCGATCGGCGGGCAGGAATCCGATTCCCG
>JBBSOS010000406.1:0-2402 GCA_038259505.1 Candidatus Limnocylindrales bacterium
CGAGCCCGATATCCACTGGCTGGCACCGGACGCGGACGGCACGGCCGCAGCGGTCACGCTGGCTGGGGACCTCGTCCGAGGTTGAGTGGCACCCAGCCGTCGACGGTTCGACGATGCGAATCAGGACGGCCCTGCGTGGGTGTCGCATCGCGCCTGGTGCCACCGTTCCAGCGACATGTTGGGCACACCCTCAGGTACGAATGGCTACGGGGACCTCGTCGCGACCGTGCTCACCATGGAGTACGCGGGCAGGGTCGTGCGCGTGGCCTCGCTCGATGACCTGATACGCATGAAGCGAGCCGTCGGCAGGCCCAAGGACCTGCTCGCGCTCGAGGAACTCGGGGCGCTCAGGGACGAGCTCGACCGCGGCGGAGGCGGCAGATGAGGTCGGGCATCGTCATCAACGTCGCCCACTCACGGGACCAGGCGGGACTCGCGGCGATGGCCACCAACCGGCGACCACTACCGGTGTTCCCCGATGACCTTCGTACTGCGACCGATCCAACGACCCCGCATCCCGATGTGGGTCGTGGCGGTCGCTGCCGGCGATCACTCGATGGCTCGCGCGCTCCGCTGGGATGGCCGCGTGATCCAGACCGGTGACGTCTCCGTCATCGTGGACATCGCGGCTCGTGCCCGGGCCGTCCGCTATCGGCGCTGACCGCCCGTTCGACATCGTCGCCCAGGGCATCACACCCACCGGAGCCGATGCGGCACGGGCCATCGTCCAGCCGGTCGCAGATGCTGGTGCGACATGGTGGATCGAAGCCGACCGGACGTCCGTGACCATCGACTCCCTGCGCGCCCGCATCGATGCCGGACCACCCCGGGTATCCTGAGCCGCATGCCCCACGCGACGCACGACCTGGCCACGCCCATCGAGCACGCCTTCCTCATCGCGGTCGACATCGGTGACGACGAGGGCTGGACGGCCGAGGACTCGCTCGCTGAGTTGGCCAGCCTGGCCGATACGGCGGGAGCGGTGGTCGTGGGTGCCGAGTGGCAGAACCGACGCCACGCGGACCCCAACTGGTACCTGGGCAAGGGCAAGGTCGAGGAACTCGTCACCGCGAAGGCGGAGACCGGCTTCACGCTGCTCATCGCCGATGACGAGCTGAAACCCAACCAGCAGCGCTCGCTCGAGTCGGTCCTGGGCGTCAAGATCCTCGACCGGAGCGGCCTGATCCTCGACATCTTCGCCCAGCACGCACGCACGCACGAGGGACGGCTCCAGGTCGAACTCGCCCAGCTGGAGTACCAACTGCCGCGTCTGACGCGGCTCTGGACACACCTGTCGCGGACCGGGGGCGGCATCGGCACCCGCGGCCCGGGTGAGAGCCAGCTCGAGACCGACCGACGCATCATCCGGGCCAAGATCAGTAAGCTCAAGGAACGCGTCGAGGCGGTCCGGCAGCAGCGCGAGACCACCGCCCGCGCCCGTGACCGGCGACTCGTGCCGACCGTCGCCATCGTGGGCTACACGAACGCCGGCAAGTCGTCGATGCTCAACGCCCTGGCCGGCCAGGAGGCGGCCGTGGCCGAGGACCGGCTGTTCGCCACGCTCGACCCGACGAGCCGCTCCGTGAAGCTCGGCGACGGTCAGTCTGCCATCCTCACCGACACCGTGGGCTTCATCCACAAGCTGCCGCACCAACTGGTCGATGCGTTCCGGGCGACGCTCGAGGAGGTCACTCGCGCCGACGTCCTGCTGGAGGTCGTGGACGCGTCGGACCACCACGCCCGGGAGCATCGGCAGACCGTGCAGGCCGTCCTCGACGACCTGGGCGCCGGCGAGAAGCCCCGGTTGGTGGTGTACAACAAGGCCGACCTGCTCGTCCCGGCGGCTGCCGACGGCTCGACCGCTGCCCCCGTGGTCGCGGGCGCCGTGCTCGCGTCAGCACACACCGGGTTCGGCCTCGATGCGGTGCGCGTGCGACTGTCCACGCTCTTGGCCGAGCTGTGGGAAGACGTTGATGTGACGCTGCCGTACACAGAAGGGGAGCTCCTGTCGCGCGTCCGGGAGCGCGGCACCGTCGAGATCGACTATCGTGCCCTCGATGTCAACATCCGAGGTCGCGTGGTGCCCTCGCTGGCGGGCGAGCTGCGAGCCGCAGCCGAACGAGCGCGGCCGGATGCGGTGGCACACCCGGCGAGCTAGCGGTCCGCACCACAGGCGTCGCTGCCCACGGGCGGCGGTGCGTTCCCATGGGATAGGGGTACCGGCCAGGGAACCGTCGGAACCCGGTCGTCCAGGCGTGTTGTGACGCGATCCGTGCCCGACAGCACTCCCGACGTGCTCGAACGTCCCAGCTGGTGGTGATCCAGGACGTCGAGACGACCAGGTCCGGTACCGGCCGAGGCCAACCCAGCCGATGTTGGGCGTTACTCCCGCGGGGTGGGAA
>JBBSOS010000407.1:0-2402 GCA_038259505.1 Candidatus Limnocylindrales bacterium
CGACAGCCTGCTCATCGATCACGTGGTGGACATGGCGGAGATCCCGACCTTCCGGGACCGGGCCGCCATGGATTCTGACGGCGATGGTGCGGTCAGCGATACTGAAGCGGCCGCCTACCAGTCCGCGACGTGTGATACGACGCGCGACCAGCTCGACCTGCGAGCCGGCGGCACCCCATTGACACTCACAGTCACCCAGCGCGGCCTGTCCTTCCCCCAGGGCCAGGGAGCCCTCACCACGCGGGTCGTGTGCGTCTTCCGGGCGCCACTGCCCGTGGCCCTCGGCAGCACGGCGACCGCGTTCACATTCCGCGACACCACGGACAGTGACCGCATCGGCTGGCGCGAGATCGTGGTCGAAGCGGATGGAGTCACGCTCGGGGAGAGCGATGCGCCTGTCGCGAGCGACTCCGACCGCCTGACCCATTACCCCACAGACCTGCTGACCACCCCGTCGGCGCAGGTGAGCGCGAACTGGTCGGCTGTGGGGGGCGGCGCCACGCTTGCCGCGTTCACGGTGCCGGACGCGCAGCCCATCGGCAGCTCCACGACCCCTGTCGGAGCGCCCGATACGACCACCGCTGCGATCCCCAACAGCATCTCGGAGCTGGGCGGTGACGTCGCCGCGATCTTCCAGGCGAAGGAGCTGACCCCGATCGCGATCCTCATCTCGATGCTGGCGGCGGCCGGCCTGGGCGCCCTCCATGCCGCATCTCCGGGTCATGGCAAGACCGTCATGGCAGCGTACCTCGTGGGATCACGCGGAACCTCGCGTCAGGCACTGGGCCTGGGCATGACCGTCACCCTGTCGCACACCCTGGGCGTACTGGCACTGGGTGCGTTGAGCCTGTTCGCGGCATCGGTCATCGCGCCCGAGCGGCTGTATCCCATCCTGGGCACCATCTCGGGCGTCATCGTCATCGCCATCGGCACCTGGCTGGTGCTGGGACGCGTCCGGATCATCCGCCGCGAACGTGCCGAGGCACGCGCACACGACATGGCACACGCCACGGGCGCCGCACACGAGCACGAGCACGAGCACGAGCACGGACATGCTCATCCACACGTGGGAACCGCGGCGACGGCCCACGACCACGCCGTCGACGACGGCTATCACAGCCATGGCGGTATGCGCCACACCCACCTGCCGCCGGCAGGCAGCACGCTCAGCATGCGTGGACTGTTCGCCCTCGGCCTGGCTGGTGGCATGGTGCCGTCCGTGTCCGCGATCATCCTGCTGCTGGGATCGATCTCCCTCGGCCGACCCGCCTACGGCATCGCGCTGACCGTCGCGTTCGGCGTCGGCATGGCGGCCGTCCTGGTGGGCGTCGGCGTGCTGCTGGTGCACGCGCGAGGGCTGCTGGACCGCATCCCGGCGCGGTCTACCGGCATGCGCCTCTCGAGGCTGCTCCCCACCGCGACCGCCCTCGTGGTCCTCATCGCGGGCGTGGTCATCACGACCCAGGCGGCGATGACCATCCGCTGAGGCTGCCTACCTGGCGGTCCAGCCGCCGTCGATCATCTGGGCAGAGCCGGTAATGGCCGCCGCCGTATCGGCGCACAGGTAGCGGACCATCCCCGCGACCTCGGACGGTTCGATGAGTCGGCCCAGCGCCGAGGGACCGGTCATCAGCCGTTCCTGGACGTGTTCCACGGGCACGCCCTCAAGTCGGGCAAGGTCCGCCAGTTGGCCCTCCACCAAGGGCGTACGCACGAACGCCGGGCAGACACAGTTCACGGTGACGCCGTGGGGACCCGCCTCCAGCGCCACGGACCGGGTCAGCCCCAGCAGCCCGTGCTTTGCCGCCACGTACGCCGACTTGTTGGGCTGCGCGGTCACCGAGTTGATGCTGCCCATGTTGATGATCCTGCCCCGGCCGGCGGCATACATCGTGGGCAGCGCCGCACGCATGAGCATCGCGGGTCCCAGGAGCATCACCCGCAGCAGGTACTCGAAGCGCTCTGGAGGGAACTCGTGGAGCGGCGATACATGCTGGAGCCCCGCGTCGTTGACCAGGATGTCCAACTGACCGGTCCGCCGGACGACGCCCTCGATGAGCTCCGCGCACGCATCGGGCAAGGCCACATCCACCGTCTCCGCCCAGGCACCTGGCAACTCGCCAGCTGTGGCACGGGCGCGGACCGGGTCCAGGTCCGCGACGACGACCCGGGCACCGGCCGCGGCCAGCTCCCCGGCGATGGCCCGACCGATACCGCTGGCGGCACCGGTCACGATGGCGATGCGGCCGGAGAGCTCGCCGCGATCGCCGAGTCCGGTCACAAGCGGGTCAGCGCCAGGTCCGGGCGCTGTCGGGATAGACGCGGACCCGACGATACGGCTCCCGGCCCCGTGACACCGACACCAGTCGGGCTCGTTCCACGGCCTGGTGCTGGAGCCGCCG
>JBBSOS010000408.1:0-2381 GCA_038259505.1 Candidatus Limnocylindrales bacterium
ATGTCGAGCCGGATCCGGCTCGTCCAGCATCCGGCGGATGGTGCCCTCGCTGGCGCACAACGGGTAGGGCAACCGGGGATGTGCCACGATGGCGATGCCGCCCTGGTCATGGACGCGCGCGACCGCGTCGCGCATCGTGCCCCAGGGCCTGATCCGCCGGGTCAGGTGCAGCCCGATGAGGTGGCCGTTACGGGTGGTGATCTCCTCGCCCACGATGACCTCGAGTCCCGGGTGACGATCTCGAGCCAGGTGCTGGGCGACCACGGCCGCGTCGATCCGTTCATGATCGGTGATGGCGATGACGTCGAGTCCGCGCCGGGTAGCGGCCTGGAGGACCTCATCCACACCGGAGACTCCATCCGAGGCCAGGGTGTGGATATGCAGGTCCGCGGCACCCAGTGCGCGTGCTGCTCCGACGGTGGCAGATGTCGGGGACTCGGTCATGCGGCGACATCTTCCTCCCAGATGCGGAACAGCAACGTCCACCATTGGTCCGGCGCCGCGGCGATGCACCGCTCGAACGCTCGCACCTGGGCCTCGAGCAGCGCCTGGACACGCTCTCGACGCGGACCATCGCCGGGATCGGGCAGTCGTTCCAACTGCCCGATCCACTCCCCCGGTCGGGCCCGATGGACGGCGAGCACATACGTGGGCGCACCGGTCTCGACCGCCAGGACCGCGGGACCCGCGGGCAGGCGAGCTGCGGCCCCGAACAGGGTCACCCGGCTGCCGGACCCGCCGATGACGCGGTCCGCGACGAGTGCGACCGCCTCTCCCCGTCGGATCCGCTCAAGGAGGATGGGCGCGACCCCGCGGATCGGCAGCAGGTCCATGCCCAGCTCCCGACGCGTCCGGTCGAAGTACTCGCGCATGACCGGATCGGCGACCTGCTCCATGGGACCACTCACGGGCACGTGCCCGATCCGCGCCGCGTACAACGCCCCGAGTTCCACGGAGCCGAAGTGGAGGCCCACGAAGATCGGACCGGGATCCCCGGGCGCGACCTGGCCAAGCGCCGTGGCTGTCAGCTCTGCATCGGCGACCCGGATCCGTGTCCGAAGCGCTGCCGCGTCATACCGGGGCGCCATCGCGCTCTCGACGTACGTCATCAACCAGTGCCCGAACACGCTCCGGACCAGCGCGTCGAGCTGGCGTGGATCCCTGGCCGCGGCGCGGACACGTGGCGTGGCAGCCCCAGCGCTGTCGAGCGCACCACAGACGCGCGACAGGTTGGCCCGGACCAGCGCCCGTCGCGCAGGCATCAGATAGGACAGGCCGCGCCCGCCAAGGTATGCGAGGCGATAGACGGGTCGGTCCGGCAACAGTCGCAGGAGCCGGACGCCGACGACGAGCGAGCCACCCATGAGGCGCTGGCCGACCGTCGGCGTGGATGTGGCATCCATCGCCCTCAGCCCGATGATCCGTCGCTGGGTTGATGGCCGCCCGACGATCCCTCGTCGGCGAGCATCGTCGACGCGCGCTGCTCCAATGCCCGTTCCTCGGCGGACGCGGATGGCCACATCGGCTTGAAGGTGTGCCACTGCTCCGGCGCCACGCGCACGAATGTCTCGAGGGCATCAGCGATGGTCTGGGTCGCGATCGCCTGGGAACGAGGCGACCCGTCGGGCACGTCGATGGGCTCGGCGACCGATGCCACATACCGGCCGTCTGGCTGCTTGTGGGCGGCCACGGGCAGGATCAGCGCCCCGGTACGAGCAGCGAGCGTGACGGGGCCGGAGGGGAGCGTGGTCCAGGCCCCGAACAGTCGCACCGGTACGTCCGCGGGCCGGTAGCCCCAGTCCACGACCATGCCCAGTACCGCGCCCTTGCGCATCAGTCGGAAGATCTGCCGAAGATTGCGCCAGGGCACGATGCCCACGCCCCATCGAGCACGCTGGGCGTTGAGGTGCGCGAACAGCTCGGGATACGCCGTGTCGTCCGCGAGGCCCCAGGTGGGGATCCCCTGGAGCGCGTACGAGCCCGCGAAGATCTCGATGCTGCCGATGTGGCCCGATACCACCACGATCCCTCGGCCCTCGCTCCTGCAGCGCGCCCAGAGCTCCATGAACGTGTCGTGTGCGGGGCCCGACGGCGGCAGCAACCGCAGCGGCTCGTCGACCGGGCATGATGGCAACCGCATCAACTCCAGCGCGAACCGGGCATACGAGGCGTACATGCGGCGAGCGAGCGCCCGGACCTCGCGTGAAGCGACCGGGCGTCCCAGGACGTGGGCGACGTTGCCCTCAACGATGCGGCGCTTCGAAGCCCAGCCGACGTAGCCCCCCAGGAACAGGGCCCGTGCCGCTGGTTCGGAGATACGCGTGGTCGTGTGGCCGATCGCGAACGACGCGGTCCGGTACATGCGGACGACCGTCCGCTCC
>JBBSOS010000409.1:0-2372 GCA_038259505.1 Candidatus Limnocylindrales bacterium
GCCCAGGAGCATCGCCAACGGCACATCACCGAGGCCGCGGAGCACCGCCTGGGCCGGCTGCACCACACGCGGACGCCGCGGCGTCCGGTGCTCCGTCCGCTCGGTCGACTGCTCGTTCGGATGGGTCGCGCCCTGGGCGCGGACCCGGCCATCGACGTCGATCCGACCGCCTTCCAGCCGGCACGATCGCGATGACCGATCGATCCGGCTCCCTCCCCGAACTTCGGAGTCCCAACCTCGTGACCACGCTCGCACGCGAGTTCCGGGGCAGCTATGCGTTCATCGAGCGCAACCTGTTCCTGGTCAAGCGCTATTGGGGCTGGGAGTTCGCGTTCCTCATCTACGCCATCGCCGGCGCCCTGTCCATCACGTTCATCGGGGCAGAACAGCAGAACCAGCAACTGCTGCTATCGCTCATGATCGGCGCCATCTTCTGGAACTACCTGTCCATCGTGTTCGGGTTCATCGCCGAGACGGTGGCCTGGGAGCGCTGGGAAGGCACCCTCGAGTACACCTTCATGGCTCCCATCCGGCGATGGGTCCAGCTGCTTGGGTCGACCATGTTCGCGGTGCTCTATGGCCTGGTCCATACCACCGTGATCCTGGTCGTCCTGACCCTGTTCTTCGGGCTCGACCTGTCGAGTGCCGACTTCGGCACCGCTGCCGTGATGATGATCCTGGGCTCGGCCTCGTTCATCGGCATCGGCATGATGGCCGCCGTCCTGCCGCTCATGTACGTCGAGCGGGGTGCCCAGATGACGTTCGTGCTCCAGTCGCTGCTGTTGCTGGTGAGCGGCGTGTACTACAGCGTCACGGTCCTGCCGGACTGGATGCAGTTCCTGTCCCAGTTCTCGCCCGCCACGTACGTCCTCGAAGGCGTGCGCGCCGGGCTCATCGATGGCGTGCCCATCACCAACCTGTGGTCGGATGTCTGGCCATTGCTGGTCATGGCTGTCGTGTTCATCCCCCTGGGCATCTGGGTCTTTGGTCGCGCGGAGCGGTACGCCAAGAAGACCGGGAAGCTGAAAAGGGTCGGCTGATGAGCACCGTCCCCGCAACACGCCTCGCGGCCCTGGGCTGGACCCAGGACCGCGAGGACGCCTTTGCCCCGCTCGGGGCGGCCGGCCTGGTTCCGGCGCGCGTGACGGGTGCCGCCCGCGGCGCCATCCGGGCACGTACCGCGACCGGCGACCTGTCAGTGATCGTCCAACGCGGCTACCGACGAAGCGCCACGGCCGGTGCCGACCATCCGGTCGTGGGCGACTGGCTCGCGGTCGAGCCGGTCGATCCAGAGCGCGCCGCACTCCGGCAGGTCCTGCCTCGCACCAGCCGGTTCGCGCGCGGCGACCAGTTCGCGCCGCATACGCAGGCTGGGGTCCATGCAGCGGAACAGGTCGTGGCTGCCAACGTGGACACGGTGGTCATCGTGGCGGCACTCACCCGTGACCTCAACCTCCGCCGGCTCGAACGGTATCTGATCCTCGCCTGGGGCAGCGGTGCCGCGCCCGTCGTGCTGCTCAACAAGGCGGACCTGTGCGACGACGTCGCGGCTCGCGTCTCGGAGGTGCACGCGGTGGCGGGGGCCGTGCCGGTCCTGACCTCGAGCGCGGCGCTCGACGAGGGGCTCGATGCCTTGACGCCGTGGCTGCAGCCTGGCCGGACGGTGGTCCTGCTGGGCTCCTCTGGCGTCGGCAAGTCGACCATCACCAACGCACTGCTGGAGACGGACCGCCAAGCGGTGCGCGAGGTCCGAGAGGCCGACTCGCGGGGCCGCCACACCACCACAGCGCGGGAGCTGTTCGAGCTGCCCGGTGGTGGCCTGCTCATCGACACGCCGGGCATGCGCTCCATCGAGCTCACCGAGAGCGAGGGCGGGCTGGACCTGACCTTCGGGGACATCGAGGCGTTGGCCGCGGGATGCCGGTTCACCGACTGCTCCCATGAGGTGGAACCCGGATGTGCCGTTACGGCGGCCATCGAGGCGGGCGAGATGTCCGCGGACCGCCTGCGCGCGCGGCGCAAGCTCCAGCGGGAACTCGGGGTCGTCGCCGCGGCAACCGATGCGGCCGCGCGGCGCGCGAACGCCCGCACATGGGGCAAGATCTCGCGACAGGCGAGCGACGCTGCGGCACGGAGGCGGGGCCAGTGATGGGCATCGGGTCGGGGCGGGTGCAGTGATGGATCAGGGGTCGGCGGTCAACGTGGCCGGGAGCGGGACCCTCGATCTTAGTGTGATGGTCGCGGCCGCCGCGGCCAACCAGGCCGCGGGGCCCGCCCTGCCCGGGCGGGCCCAAGGCGACGACCCCCCATGGCGGGGGGGGCGGTGGCGGACGCCCGACCCGGGCCCGGGCCGCTTCTTGCACGCCCAAGGC
>JBBSOS010000410.1:0-2332 GCA_038259505.1 Candidatus Limnocylindrales bacterium
CCGCAGGGGCACCCGGTCACCCTTGGGCGGCCCGCAGCCCCCCGGTGTTGTTGGCCGGGGGGGCCGCGGGGCCGCGCCCCCCGGTCCGGGACGAGGACGACCAGACTCAGTCGCCGCCGGTGAGCGTGTTGCGGATGTAGTTGTCCTTGTCCGCGAAGCTCGTGTCGCCCCAGAGCTTGTTGCCGTTCTGGGTGCCCTCGACGAGCAGCTTGTACTGGCCGGCCGGATCGTCGATCATGCCCTGGAGGGCCTCAGCGCCGGCCGCGTCCGTGACGAGGGTGCCGCCGACCTGGATGGCCTGCGGGACCGTCTTGCCCTCGAGCCAGTCACCGCAGAACTGTCCCATCGCATAGCCCAGCAGGGAGTTGTTGAAGCCCCACGTGGCGTGCAGGAACGTGTCCCCCTTGGCCACCGCGTCCAGCGCGTCCTGGTCGCCGTTCAGGCCGGTCAGGTAGATCTTGTCCGTGGCGGGCGACTTGCCCACCGAAGCGAGGTACGCGTTGATGCCCAGCATGCTCGCATCGGGACCGATCCAGACATTCACGTCCGGGCGTGCCTGCAGCTCGGTGCTGGCGATCTGGAAGGCCTCGTCGGAACTGCCGACCTTGATGGGCAGGTTGATGACCTCGATACCGTCGCCACCGGTCGCGAGCCCTGCCTCGGTGCCCAGCCGCCGGGGGATGAGCGCCGGGATGATGTCCAGGCTCAGGTTGCCGACGACGGCCTTGCCGTCGAGGTTCTCGTTGATCCACCTCACAGCTTCCAGCGCCTGCTGGTAGCCCAGGTCGTACTGGTTGGCCATCGTCTGGGTGTTCGCCGGCGGCGTGACGAAGAAGTCGACATAGACGCCCTGGTCGATGGCCTGCTGGAGCACCGCCCCCTGTGCGGGGGTGTCCTGGGGCTGGACGACCAGGCAGCCGACACCCTTCTGGAGCTCGCTGTTGATCTGGTCGATGTTCTTGACCGGGTCGGATGCCGAGCTCACCAGCGTGAAGGCGACACCACGTTCGGCCGCACCCTTCTCGATGGCGTTGCCGATATCGGTGTAGTAGGCGGTCGTGTCCGGGACCATGAACGCGATCGACTTCGGCAGGTCGGGGATGGCACCCACCGCGTCACTGGGTGCGAACGGCTGGAAGTCGGCCAGGGTGGACGGGTATCCGTTGCCACTTGCTGCGGGCGATGCCCCGGGGCTCTGGGCCGCCGTGGGAACGGCGACCGCGAGCGCCATGCAGGCGGCGACCACCGCCGAGCGTCGCAAGGACCGTTGATGATGAACCAGCGGCTGCGTGTCGACTGACATCGATCCCTCCTGGACCTGGTGACGAGCGCGCGCCATGAGGCGCGCCATGACCAGGGGTCGGGATCGACGTCGTGTGTGCCGGCCGGTCGTTACGACGCGGTCCGCATGCCGAAACGACGATCCGATATCCCCCCTTGACCGAGCATACGCGCGGTCTCCGAGGCGCGTCAAGGATCCGCCGCTCAGGCCGCCGGGTTGACCGGCAGCCCAGCCATCAGGCGGATCAGGTCGATGGTGGTCATGTCCTCGCTGGGACCCTCGTGCACGACCTGACCCAGCCGCAGGACCACGACCCGGTCCGCGACCTCGAACACGGTGTCGATATCGTGGCTGATGAGGATGACCGCGGCTCCGCGGTCAGCGAGCACCCGCACCAGGTCGAGGACGTTCCGTGTCTGCTTGACACCCAGTGCCGCGGTCGGTTCGTCGAGGATCACGACCTTGACGTCGTCATTCGCGATGCGCGCGATGGCGACCGATTGGCGCTGCCCACCGGACAGCAGTCGGACGGGCCGCTCGTCGTCGTCCAGCTCGATGCCCAACTGCGCCAGACGTCCGTGGGCGACCTCACGACCCTTGCCGTCGTCGCGGAGCGAGAATGGCCCTGCGGCCACGCGAACCGGTTCGGCGCCGAGCACAAGGTTGTAGGAAGCGCCGAGGTTCTGGCACAGCGCGAGGTCCTGGTAGGCGGTCTCGATGCCGTTGGCCCTCGCATCGTGGGGGCTCCTGAGTGCGACGGGCTTGCCGTCGATTTCGATGCCGCCGGCATCTGCTTCCACAGCACCACTCAGTATCTTGATGACCGTGCTCTTGCCCGCACCGTTGTCGCCGACGAGGCACACGATCTCACCAGCGTGAACGGAGAATGACACGCCCCGGACAGCCGCGACGTAGCCATACGACTTCCGGAGGTCGCGGCAGACGATGACCGGCGGCCCGAGGGGGGCGTCCGTCGCACGTTCCCGGCGCGCCGGGCGTTCCAGTGAGCGTGACTCCACCTGGGCCGGGTCGCCGCGCATCGCGGACCCA
>JBBSOS010000411.1:0-2332 GCA_038259505.1 Candidatus Limnocylindrales bacterium
CATCTCCGGCTTCGCACTCGGGCTCGCTTCGGCGTATCCGACGAGGTCAGGCTTGGGCCAATTCGATCCGGTAGCCGAGCGCACGTGGGATGCGGTCTATCCCGCTGCGACCCTGCTCATCGGTCTCCGCGCTATCGGTGAATACCTGCTGGCGAGGTATCGCGGTGTCTTCGTGGACGAGTACCAGGACTGCTCGGTTCCTCAACACGAGCTAGTCATGCGACTCGCCGATGTCCTTCCGTGCCGGCTGGCGCTCGATCCGTTGCAGGCCATCTTCGACTTCGGAGGCGGAGTGGTCGACGTCGATACCCACATAGCGCCCGAATTCACGCGCCTCCCAGACCTGGAGACGCGCCGTCGGGCCCTCGTCACCGGAGCCGGCTCCGGGCTCGGACGCGCGGCGGCGATGGGCCTCGGCGCAGCGGGTGCCCACGTTGTGCTGATCGGCCGTCGCCGGGTGGCGCTGTCGGAGACCGAAGCGGCTATGCGCGAGCGGGCCCTGTCAGTGGTAGCACACCCTGCCGACGTCACCAAGGTGTCGGAGATGGAGGCCATGGTGGAGGCGCTCGGGCCGATCGATATCCTGGTCAACAATGCGGATACGAGCGATCGACAGCGGTGGCTGGACGTGGACGCGACGACTGGGCGCAGGTGCTGGAACTCAACCTCTCGGCCGTGTTCCGGCTGACGCAGTTGGTGGCACCAGGGATGGTCGGCCAGGGGTGGGGTCGGATCATCAACATCGCATCGGTGTATGCGTCGCTGGCGCCCCATCGAGAGCTCTATCCATCGGCCGACAGCTTCGACCTCCCGGCGTACGGCGCCAGCAAGGCGGGTCTGGTTGGCCTCACCCGACACCTCGCGACGATCCTGGGCCCGCACGACGTGACCGTGAACAGCATCAGCCCGGGCATGTTCCGGACCGAGCGCACCATGACTCTCGTGACCGGGGAGGTCGAGGCGCGGCTGGTGGGCCGGACACCGGTCGGGCGCCTGGGCACGGGCGACGACGTGGCAGCCGCGGTCGTGTTTTTGGCATCACCGGCCGCGGGATTCATCACGGGTCACGACCTGGTCGTGGATGGTGGCTTTTCGCTGCTGTCGCGCCTCGGGCTGCGGGCTCGGGCAACGACATGACCTCGGCCGAAAGGATCCCGTAGTGAGTGCTTCATGCACGGCATCTCTTGGCGGGACGAGCCCCCACGCCGAGCGCCATCGACCAGAACGCCGAGGGGAGGATCACGTCTGCTGGGTCATCCTCGTCCGCTGTCCATTGTCCGCACCTGTTCGACTGCCTGCTTGGCCGACACGATATGTGCTGACATGGCACGGCGTGCCGCCGCGACATCATGCGCGACGATGGCATCCCGGATGGCGGTGTGCTCGACGATTGCGCGCTCGACAGCGCCGGGCACCCGGTCTGTCTGCGCCCGAGCGAAGGCCAGCACGTCCGCCACGGCATCAAGGATCTGCGGGAAGACCACGTTACCGCTGGCCGCAGACACCGCGCGATGAAACTCGAGATCGGCCAGATATGGCGATGTGCCGGCACGGACCGCAGATCCATACCGCTCCAGCGCCTGCGTGATGGGGCCCGCGTCCGCGAGGCCCTGCGGCGATGCCGCCCTCCCGGCGGCCTCGACCTCCAGGATCTCACGAAAATCGTACAGGTCGCTCACCGCCTGGTCGCGCAGGAGGGCTGAGACCATCGGCGGGTCAAGCGCGCTCGCGGTACCCAGGCTCAGGACGACCGCGCCGCGGCCCGGCCGCACATCCAGCACGCCCATCGTGACCAGCGAGTGGACCGCTTCCCGGACCGAGTTGCGGCCAACCCCGTACAGACGCATCAGGCCCTGCTCCGTGGGCAGTCGTTCGCCTGGCCGGTACTGGCCTTCGCGGATCGCGCCAAGCAACTCGTCAGCGATCGCGTGGCTGAGATTGCGGCGGACGAGCGCGGTCACGCCTTGACAATGCCGCAACGACCGATATCCTGTCAAGTCACTTCATCCTATCAATGGGATGAAGTTGCCGGACGCTCGGCGCCCGGACCATCTCGAGGCGAAGCGAGGAGGCGGACCGATGTCCAGACGTACTGGGTCGTTCGTGGTCTATCTGGCCGGGATGCTGGCGGCGTCGACACTCTCGGTGTCACCGGTGGCCGCCCAGAGCCCGGCAGCGGTCGCTCTGACATATGCGACCGTGGACCAGCAGTCGGTCTTCGATCAGGGCGAGAAGGTCGTCCTCGATGCATTCAACGCGGCGAATCCGGGCATCGTGGTGAAGGCCGAGACCACCCCCTTCGCCGACTACACGACCAAGCTCACCACGGAGC
>JBBSOS010000412.1:0-2318 GCA_038259505.1 Candidatus Limnocylindrales bacterium
CGGTCATCGATGCGAGTGCCGCGCTCGACCGCATGACCACGGCGCGGTCCACCCTGCTCGATGGCACGTCCGCGACGCGCTTGCCGGTATCCGATCGAGTGCAGTTGGGCACCATCGATGTCGCCATCGCAGCGGCTGGGGAGCTGCCCGGCTACTGGCAGCAGATCGGCGTCGCGGCGTCTGGTCCAGCGGAGCTCATGGGGGCGCTCGCTGCGCACGACACCGCGGTCGTATCGGCCACTGACCAGGGTCGTGCTGGCCAATGGGCCAGGGCGCTCACGACGCTTGGTGACGCGCAGCGACTGCTGGTACCGGCGCGGGCGGTGCGGGAGGTCGCCCACAAGGCCGGCGAGGATGTTTCGACGCTCGATGACCTGCTCGACCGGCTCGATAGCTATGACGCGGCTCTGGTCACGCTGTACACCACGCTGCGCACAGCGAACGGGGAGATGACCGATGGCGCCCGCTCGGCGCTCGCGGACGTGGATGCGGCGCAGGCGAGCCTGCCCGAGGACCAGACGGCCCTGGTGGTCATCGTCTCGGACCTCGCGGGACCGACCATCACGCCGGTGCTGCTGTCCATCGAGTCCGCCCGGGGTGCCCTCGAAGCTGCCCTCGATGCGATGCCTGCGGCCCCGACCGGCAGCCCGCCCGACGGCCGGCCCGACGCCCTTCCGACCGACGCCGTCCCCGGCCAGTCGGACGGCGTGTCATCCTGATGGCACTCTCGGTGGTCGGCCTCAGCGCCGACCACCCTGTCATGTGACCCCCTGATCGATCGAGGAGCCCCACCGGATGCAGACCCGTGTCGTCGTCGGCCACCCCTGGGACGTGGAGGCCGACGTGCTCGCCCTGCCCATCCCGTCGGACGCCTCGCTCCCCGCGCCAGTGATGGAGGTCGACCGCCGCCTCGAGGGAGCCATCTCTGCCTATCGCACCATCGGTGAGCTGCGCGGCAAGCCCTGGTCCTCGGCGTTGGTGCAGGGTCGCGATATCGCCGCGCCATGGGTCCTGGCGATGGGCGTCGGGGAGGCATCGGCGTTCGATCGACTCGCCACGCTTCGTCTCGGCGGCGCCATCGAGCGTCGGCTGACCGACCGCACCGTGCAGCGGCTCGCCGTCCTGCTCCCGCACGCCCTGCTCGGCTCCCTGGATCTCACGGATGCCGTCGAACTCCTTGCGCGGGGCGTGGTGGAGGGGAGCACCGACCCGGGCGCCATCTATCGCGACAGCTTCACCGCACCGCCGGCGCTCGACTCCCTGACCATCATCGTCGAGACCGGTGATGCAGCGACGTTGACCGCGGCCGCCGAACGTGGCCGGATCATCGGCGAGGGCGGCAACGCCACACGGCGCCTGTCGCAGCGATCCGCCAACGACGTCAGTCCCGAGGTGCTCGCCGACGAAGCCTCCGACCTCGCGCGTCGCCACGGGCTCCAGGTCGACATCCTGGGACCGGACCAGGCGGAGGCCCTGGGCATGGGCATGTTCATGGCTGTCGGCCGGGGCTCATCGAACACGCCCCGCTTCATCGTCATCCGCAACGGCGCGCCCGGAGCGACCGACTCCAAGGGCCGCCTCCTGGCCATGGTCGGCAAGGGCGTCTGCTTCGACTCCGGTGGCATCAGCATCAAGCCGGCCGACCGGATGGAGGAGATGAAGACCGACAAGACCGGCGCCTGCACCGTCATCTCGGCCATCGCGACCATCAAGCGGTTGGCGCCCGACCTGCCCATCATGGCGGTCGCGCCCGCGGTCGAGAACATGCCCGGTCCACACTCGACACGCCCCGGCGACGTGGTCAGGGCGATGAACGGCAAGACGGTGGAGATCACCAACACCGATGCCGAAGGGCGCCTCATCCTGGGCGACGCGATGACCTGGGCAGAGCGCAATGGCGCCACCCACCTGGTCGATGTGGCAACGCTCACGGGCGCCGTCGCCCGTGCGTTCGGCGACCAGATCACGGGTGGTTTCGCGACCCCCCAGGCGTGGTGGGACGAGGTGGCCGCGGCCGGGGCACGGCAGGCCGAGCGCTACTGGCAGATCCCGCTCATCAGCGACTACCGTCCGGACATGGATTCGCCATACGCCGATCTCCAGAACAGTGGCACAGCCGAGGCATCCCTCATCAAGAGCGGCATGTTCCTGGCCGAGTTCGTGACCAGGCCGTGGGCGCATCTCGACATCGCGGGCAGCGCCTACTTCCGCAAGGCGCATCCATGGGCCGCACGCGGCGCCACGGGCGTCAGCCACGCCACCCTCGTGGAGCTGGCACTCGGCGGCGCGTGACCGTCGAGCTCGGGTACCCCGTTCCC
>JBBSOS010000413.1:0-2310 GCA_038259505.1 Candidatus Limnocylindrales bacterium
CGTTCTTCGCCCGCATCGCCTATGACGCTGGCATGACGGCGCTGCCGCTACTGACATGGCGATTCGTCTTCGCGGCCCTCGTGGCGTGGCTGCTGCTCCTGGCCAGCGGCGCGGGACGGCGGGCGTTGTGGCGCATCGGACGGCGTCGCCTGGCCATCCTGCTGCTGCTGGGCGTCCTGTACGTCGGCAACGCGGGCGCATTCACGGCCGCCCTCGCCACGGTCCCGGTCCCCCTCGTATCCATCATCGCGTTCCTGTATCCGGCCCTCGTGGCAGTGCTCTCGGTCCGGTTCGTGCGTCGCCTGGAGGGCCGACGTGCATGGTTCGCGCTCGCGGTCTCGACGCTGGGCATCGCCCTTGCGGTGGGTGGCATCCCGGCGGGCGCAGACGTGCCACTCCTCGGCCTGCTGCTCGCGTTCACGTGTCCGATCGTCTATGCCGTCTGGATCGTGCTCGCCGCGCGACTCGGTGGCGAACGACCGACCAGGCAGCGGTCACGTGGCGGCGCAGATCCGGGACTGGCCATCCCACCCATGGACGCCGAGAGCGTGCCCGATGGACCCGACGTCATCCCGGCGTCGGCGCTCATGACCAGCGCGACGGCCCTGGGGGCCGGGTTCCTCGCCCTGCTGGCGGGCGACAGCGTGGCGCCCGCCGACGTGCCCGGCGGCGCGTGGCTCGCGCTGATCGCGTTCGGGGGGTGCTCCGCGCTCGCGTTCCGCTGGTTCCTCGCCGGCACGCGGCGCATCGGTGCGGCACGCGCCGCCTTGCTGAGCACGGTCGAGCCCGTCTACACCATCGCACTCGCCAGCGTGCTGCTGGGCGAGATCCTGTCACCGGTCCAGATGCTCGGTAGCGGGTTCGTCATCTGTGGCGTCCTGCTCGCCGAGACCGCTCCCCGCCGGCAACCGGGCATGGCGGCATCAGGGTACCGTGGGGAGACGCTACCGGGCTGACCGGGCGAGGGCCAGGCCGATCCGCCCGTTGAGATCCGCCGATCGTGATCCGCGCCGTTCCCATTCGAACGAGAAAGGACGTCCATGCGCCTCGTCACATACCGCCAGGGTGGCGCCACGCGACTCGCGGTCGAGCGCCCCGATGGCCGACTGCTGCCAACGGCCGATCTGGGCGTGGCCGAAGCGACCAGTATCGAAGCGCTCATCGCGGGCGGCGAGGCCGCCGTCGACGCGCTGCGGGCCGCCGTGGATGCGCAGCGGGCCGCCATCGAGGGTCGCCTGCCGGCGGTCACGACCATCGACCCGGCGACGGTCGAGATCCTCGCGCCCCTGCCCCGCCCCGGCAAGCTGGTCGCCGTCGGGCTGAACTACCACGACCACGCGGCCGAAGGCGGCAGGCAACCGCCCACCGAACCGATGTTGTTCACGAAGTTCACGACGTCGATCGTGGGACCTGGCGCGATCGTGGAATGGGACCCGGCGCTCACCGGCTCGGTCGACCTGGAGGCGGAGCTGGGCGTGGTCATCGGGCGCACCGCCCGCCGGGTGACCGGATCCGAAGCGCTCGAGTACGTGTTCGGCTACACCTGCGTGAACGATGTGAGCGCCCGCGACCTGCAGCAGGCGGACAAGCAGTTCGTGCGCGCCAAGTCGCTCGACACCTTCGGCCCGATGGGTCCGGTCATCGTGACCCGGGACGAGATCCCCGATCCGCAGCGGCTGTCCATCCGGGGCATCCGCAACGGTGTCGCCGTCCAGGACTCGAACACGTCATCGATGATCTTCAGCGTGGCGGCCATCATCGCCTTCTGCTCACGTGCCTTCACGCTCGAGCCGGGGGACGTCATCGCGACCGGTACACCGTCGGGGGTGCTGGTCTACCGGGATCCGCCGGATCGTCTCCGTGACGGCGATGTCGTGACCATCGACATCGAGCGCATCGGCTCCCTCACCAACACCTGTCGCGAGGTGCGATACCCGGCTTGAACTCCGGCCGGCGCCGGCGGGCGATGCCGCTCCTCAGCCAGCCAATGCACCCCGGAACAGGCTCAGACCCTCCTGGATCTCGGCCGACGTGACGTCGAGGGGCGGGATCCAGCGGATGACGTTGTGGAAGCGCCCGCAGGTGAGCAGCAGCAGACCCGCATCCGCACAGCGCGCGATGAGCGCATCCCCGATGGCTGTGTCCGGCTCGCGGGTCGTGCGGTCGGTCACGAACTCGACACCGATCATCAGTCCCGGCCCGCGGATGTCACCGATCCGCCCATCTGACGCGGCGATCTCCCGGAGCCCCGCCGTCAGCTCCGCACCCCGCGCGGCGGCGTTCTCGACCAGCTGTTCGTCGCGGATGGTC
>JBBSOS010000414.1:0-2302 GCA_038259505.1 Candidatus Limnocylindrales bacterium
ACCGGCGACGACGATGCGACCGGCGAGGCCGCAGCCGAAGAGCCGGGCCCGGACGCCTGACCGCATCCGACGGCGGCGCAGCCGCCCTGACTGGCGTGGCCGCCCGTGTAGCATTCCCGGCGATGTTCGAGCGCACCCAGCTACCCGGAGGGCCGCGCGTCATCTCCGCCCGGATGCCGGGCACGCGGTCCCTCTCGGTCGCCGTGACCGTGCTGGTCGGATCGCGCCACGAGCGCCGACACGACTCCGGGCTGGCTCATTTCATGGAGCACATCACGTTCCGGGGGACGCAGGCACTGCCGTCGTCGCGTGAGGTATCGGAAGCTGTCGAGGGCGTTGGCGGCACCTCGAACGCATCCACGGACCGCGAATCGACCGTGTACTGGGTCCGCCTGCCCGTGCGCCATGCGGAGCGGGCGTTCCACGTTCTCGCGGAGTTGCTGATGCGACCGCTCCTGCGGGATGAGGACGTGCTTCGCGAGCGGGACATCATCGTGGAGGAGATCCGTTCGTATCGAGACGACCCCGGCCAGTACGTGTTCGACCTGTTCGATCGCTCGTTCTACGGCGACACGGCCCTGGGCCGCGAGATCGCCGGCGACGAGGCATCCGTGGCCGCGGTCGACGGTGCGCGCATCCGCGAGTTCTGGGCGGCTGGCTACCAGCCATCGAACATGGTCGTGGCGGTCGCAGGGGACCTGTCACACGCACGCGCTGTGGAGCTGGTCCGAGCCGGGTTCGGCGTCGGCGTGGGCGCGCCTGAGCCGTGGCTGCCCGCCACGCCATCACCCTGCAACCGATTGGTCATCGAGCGTCGACGGACCGCCCAGGCTCACCTGTGCCTGGGTTTGCCCGCGTTGCCACGCGACCATCCCGACCAATGGACGCTGGAGTTGCTCGACGCCGTGCTTGGTGACGGATCATCATCCCGCCTGTTCCTGGCCGTTCGCGAGGACGCCGGCCTGGCCTACGACGTCCATTCCTTCCAGACCGACTACGCGGATTCGGGCATGCTCCAGGTCTATGCGGGCATCGATCCGGACGACCAGGTGCCGGCGCTGGAGGCGATCCTGGCGCAACTGTCGCGGTTGCGGGACGAACGCGTCCCGACCGCCGAGCTGGACAAGGCGCGGGCGTATGTGAGCGGGCGGATGGAGCTGCGTCTCGAGGAGACGCGACACATGTGTTCCTGGCTCGGCGCGCAGGAGGCGCTGCACGACCGTGTCCTGACGCTCGACGAGGCACTGGCGGCACTCGGCAGTGTGACGTCGGACCAGATCGTGGACCTGGCCGGCAGGCTCATCCGGGACGACTCCCTGTCGCTCGCTGTCATCTCGCCCCGCGCAGGCAGTCGCGCCCTGGAGCGGGCACTGCGGTTGCCATGAGACGGACCAGGAAGGGGGTGGATGCCCCCGATGGAGTGACCACGAACTCGGAGGCCTTGGCCCCGGATCCGGAGAGCTTGGAGCCCACGAACCCGGAGCCCACGAACCCGGAGCCCACGAACCCGGCACCGCCATCGACCGCCGAGACCCAGCCGTATCCGGTCGAGCCTGGGGGTATCGAGATCGAGGGCTCCGAGGCCGATGGCGTCGAGCGACTGCCGACGCCCGATCCGATCCGGCGCACGGGCCGTCCGCGTCGCGGAGTCGCCCCGACCGCTGCCACGCGTACGGCGGACGCTCGCCTGTCGCGGCTGCACCTCCGGGGTGGCTTGCTGACCCTGGCGCGAGCGGAGCTGGAGCAGATGGCGGGTGCCGGCACGCTCGACCGCGAGGCGCTCGCGGACCTCGCCGAAGCGCGCTGGCGCAGCGGCGACCTGGAGGGCGCGGCAGAGGCCGCGGAAGCGCATCTCGCGACCGGCGGCGACGAACCCATCGCGCACATCATCGTCGCCGAGCAGGCGGAGCGCGAGGGCCGCATCCTTGACGCCCGTCAACGTGCGACCCTGGTCCAGCAGCGCGTCGGCGAAGGCATCGAGCGGCTGTTCGCGGGCGAGCGGCGGAGCACCGTGTGGCCCGTGGGCACCGCCGGCTGGATGGACACCGGCGCCGTCGCGCCAGGCCGATGGGGCCTGCTGGTGGGTGGTGCCGAGGTCGCCGATCCGGACTCGACAACGTGGCCGAGCGCACCACCGATGTCGCCCCACGACCCCGACCTGCCCCGGCCGGGTGCGACCACGGATCAGCTCCGGGACGCTGGCCGGGATGCCGCCGCGCACCTCGACGCGGCCGCGCAGGACCTCGCCCGAGGTGACGTCGGCGCGATGGTCGCCCGGCTGGCCTTGCTGCTGCGACTCGAT
>JBBSOS010000415.1:0-2299 GCA_038259505.1 Candidatus Limnocylindrales bacterium
CCTCGATGGCGCGCCCATCGCCACCCATGTCAACTATGGCTGCCACCCCACGACGCTGGGGCCCAACAACACCCTCTACTCCGCGGACTACCCCGGCGTGCTGTGCCGCATCGTCGACGAAGCCACGGGCGGCGTGACCATCTTCTCGACCGGGCCCCAGGGCGACGTCAACCCGGGCGGCTATTCGCCGGAGGGGAGCATGGTGGGTGTCGTGGTGCCCTGGCGCACGTTCGAGTCCGCCGAGCGGTACGGCCGTGCCCTTGCCGACGTGACGCTCGAGGTCCGCGGGTCGCTGCGGCCTGTCGCGTCGGCGCGCGCATGGGGCGATGCACGGGTCCTCGAGCTGGAGCGGAAGCCACTCCCCGACCCCGAGGTCGCCCGCCGCGTGGCCGAACAGGCCCGCAACGCAGCGACGACCATGGAAGCTGCCGCGCTCACCCCGGACGCCACCTATCACGCGCTCGTTGCGGCAGCGTATGCGGAGCTCCTCGCCTCCCAGGCCGCCGCCCCTGATCGGGACGGGCCGGTGCGGCTGCGGGTGAGCGCCCTGGCGCTCGGGCCGCTGCTGCACGTCGGCGTCGAAGGCGAACTGTTCGTGGCGCTCGGACAGCGCATCCGCGCCGCGCTGGGCGATGAGACCACGTGCGTCGCCGCTCTCTGCGATGGCACCGTGGGCTACATACCGACGCAGGATGCGTACGCGATCGGCGGGTACGAGCCCAATGCGAGCGTGCTGCTCCCCGGCGGAGGCGAGCATCTGGTCGAGGCCGCCATCGCGCTCGGCTCGGCGGCCCCCTCTGCCTGATGCGCAACACACCAGCCACCGCGGAGGACGACACGTGACGGAGCCGCTCTACCTCACCTATCTCGAGCGCGCCACTGGCCTGCTGGCACGGATCGCGGCCGAGGAGGGTGACGCGATACAGCGCGCGGGCGCGCTCATCGCCGACCGGATCGCTCAGGACCGCCTCCTCTATGTCATCGGTCCCGGAGGCCATTCGCAGATCGGCGCTGAGGAGGTGTTCTCTCGGGCAGGCGGTCTCGCGTGCGTCGTGTCGTTCCTTGATGACGGCTTCTACCTGGGCAATGGGTCTGCCCGATCGATGGCCATCGAGCGCACGCCCGGATATGCGCGCGCGATCCTCAGCCACCCCGAGATGGCCGAGGGCGACGTGCTCATCATCTGCAATGCGTACGGCATCAACGCCGCCACCATCGACTCCGCTATGTTCGCCCGTGAGCGGCGCCTCACGAGCATCGGGGTCACGTCGGTCGCGAATCAGCGCGGGCTGCCCCAGGGCCATCCCAGCCGACACCCGAGCGGCCAGGACCTGTGCGACCTGGTGGATATCGTGGTGGATACCAAGATGCCCCTCGGCGACGCGGTCATGAGCGTTGACGGGGTCCGGGAGAAGGTCGGCCCGGTGTCCACGCTGGTGAATGCGTTCACGCTGAATGCGATGGTGCTGGAGGCGGTCGCGGAACTCGCCCGTCGGGGCATCGAGCCGCCTGTCTGGCGCAGCGGCAACAGCCCGGGTGGTGACGAGGCCAACGAGGCGGTGACCGAGCGATACCGCCACCGGGTCCCCAATCTCTAGATGGCCGCCATCGGGCTTCGCCGGCCGGAGACGCTCACGACGGCGGTCACCGCGTACATCCGTGACGCGATCGTCAACGGCGAACTCGCACCCGGACAACGGATGCCGGAGGTGATGCTGGCCGCCCAGCTCGAGACATCCAGGGGCACCGTGCGGGAGGCGCTCCGGGCGCTTGCCGACAGCGGACTGGTCGAGATCGTGCCTCGGCGCGGAGCGTTCGTGTCGCAGCTGTCGGTCCGGGCCACCTGGGAGATCACGAGCATGCGCGCGTTACTTGAGCCATACGCGGCTCGTCTCGCGCTCGAGGCTGCAGGCCCGGAACCAGCTCTCCAGCGCGAGGTGATGCGCGCGTTCGAGGCGCTTGAGGCGGTCGTCACCCGGACGACCCCTGATCCGGTGGCGGTGGCCGACGCGGACATCGCCTTCCACAGTGCCGTCTACGCCCGCTGCGGGCACGAGATGCTGCTGGCCCAGCTGTCCAATCTGGCGGTGCTGGCGCGGCGGATCGTGCTCACCAACCAGATCCACTCCGCGGATGCCCCGATCCTCGTCGCGCAGCATGCTCCCATCGCGGACGCGGTCGCAGTGTGCGACCCGGAACTGCTCGAGACGGCGGTGCGGACGCATGTCATCGAGGGCGGCGAGCTGCTGATGACCCGCATGGCGGCACTCAAGCCGTCCCGTGCGCGCCGTCGTCCGGC
>JBBSOS010000416.1:0-2287 GCA_038259505.1 Candidatus Limnocylindrales bacterium
CCGCCGTCGGGGCGCCTCCGCCGTTCGCGTCCGACTCTGCCATGAGTTCGTCCAGTTCGCGGGCGAGTTCCTGGAGCTCCTCGCCGCCACCCATGAGTCGCAGCAGCTCGTCCTGGCCCACCTCGCCACGCTGGAACTCGCCCGCCAACCGGCCGTGCGCCAGGATCGTGAACCGGTCACCGACGGGCAGGGCGTGTTGCACATTGTGGGTGATGAAGATGACCGCGAGACCTTTGGAACGCGCACGGATGATATGGCGCAGCACGATGGCGGATTCCTTGACCCCCAGCGCCGAGGTGGGTTCGTCCAGGATCAGCACCCGCGCCCCGAAGTATTCCGCGCGGGCGATGGCGAGCGTCTGGCGTTCGCCGCCCGAGAGCGTTCCCACCAGCTGGTCAGGGTCCCGGATGCTGATGCCGATCTCGGCCATCTGCGCGGTGGCGATGCGGCCGGCCTCCCGGACATCGAAGTGCCGGAACGGCCCCCAGCCGCGTGTGGGCTCCGACCCGATGAAGAAGTTGCGGCTCACGCTCATCAGCGGCAGCACCGCGAGGTCCTGGTAGACCGTCGCGATGCCCCGGTCGAGGGCATCGCGAGGGGAGGTGAGCCGCGCCGGTCGCCCGTCGATGAGCAGCTGACCCCGATCGGGCCGAAAGACCCCCGAGAGCATCTTGATGAGCGTCGACTTGCCGGCTCCGTTGTCGCCCAGCAGGCAGTTCACCTCTCCCGGACGAACCGACAGCGACACCGAGTCCAGTGCGATGACCCGCCCGAAGTCCTTGGATACATCTCGGGCCTCGAGCACAGGCGTCGCGTCTGACGGCGGCGTGGCGCCGTGCATACCATATGCCGCGATCCTGCTCGCGGTGTCCGCAGGGAGCGTGACCGTCGCATCGTCGTGGGCATCGAACGGTCGTGGTCGCATCAGCGTGTCCCCGAGGCGCGCCGCAGCACGTACGTGTTGACGAGGACGGCGATGAGGAGGAGCAGCCCGAGCACCGCCTGGTACCAGTCGGTCTTGATGCCTGCGTAGAGGATGCCCAGGCTCGTGGCACCCAGGATGAATGCACCGAACGCGGACCCGATGACCGAGCCGTAGCCGCCGGTGAGCAGCGTGCCGCCCACCACTGCCGTGATGATGGCCTGGAACTCCTTGCCCGTGCCATCGGTGACGTTGGCGCTGCCGACCGTGGGCACGACGATGCAGGAGTAGAGCGCGGCCGATGCGGCGGTGCACATGAACAGCACGATCTTGACCCGGTTCACGGGGACGCCGACGTAGCTGGCCGCCTGAGGGTTGCCGCCCACAGCGAAGGTCCAGTTGCCGAATCGGGTCCGGAGCAGCACCCAGGAGCCCACGGCGACCACACCCAGCCACCACAGCAGCTCGACCCGGAAGACCCCCCGGTCGATGGTGAACAGTGGCTCCGTGAACAGGCGCATCGCGGGACTGTCCGTGGCGCCGGGCGGCAGCCGCACGATGGTCTGGTTGGTGAGCTCGCGGGTCATCGCGATGGTCACGCCGCGCAGCACCAGCATCGAGGCGAGCGTGATGAGGAACGAGGGCAGCCGCGTGCGGACGACCAGGACGCCGTTGATGGCCCCGAGCACGAGTGCGAACGCGAAGGTGAGCACCACCGCGAGCGCCGGGTCGACATGGTACTGGGCGATGAGGAGTGCCAGGAAGATGCTCGTGATGCCGATCATCGACCCCAGCGACAGGTCGAACTCGCCCGCGATCATGAGCAGGGCCACGGGCGCACCCATGATGCCGATCTGGGCTGCGATCTGGAGGTAGCCGGCGACGCCGATGGCTCCCAGGAAACCCTTGCCGCCGGCCAGGAAGGCGAAGACCAGGAACACCAGCAACGCCCCGATCAGGGCGCCGATCTCGGGCCGCGCGAACAACCGCCTGAGCGGACCTTGGGTGCGCAAACGGCTGGTGGCCGTGTCCGTCGCAGCAGTCACCTGCGGTACCTCCGCGGGGCTCCGGGATCGATCGCCAGACAGCGATCGACCCCGGATCTGGGCTAGCGGGTCGTGCCGGCGTTGGCGATGACGGTGTCCACGTTGTCCTTGGTCACGAAGCCGGGACCCGTGTAGATCGGGCCACCGCCTCCGGGGAGCAGGCCATAGAGGTTGTAGTAGGTCAGGATCTCGATGGGCAGGTAGCCCTGCAGGAACTGTTGCTGATCGATGGCGAAGTCGATCGAGCCCGCCTTGATGGCCTGGAGGACATCAGGCGACAGGTCGAACGTGCCGACATGGATGGTGCCGGTCTTGCCCA
>JBBSOS010000417.1:0-2276 GCA_038259505.1 Candidatus Limnocylindrales bacterium
CCATCCTCGACCTCGTCCGTGATCAGCTCCAGGATCGTGCGGCTGTAGAAGCCCGGAGACGCATAACTGTGGCGTGTCGGCGCCTCGATGGGTATGGAACAGGTAGTCGCCCGCAGGTCGGTGATCCTCATGTCCGAACCACTCCGCTCGCCACATCGCCCTCCGTCGTTCGCTACAGCACGCTGAGCCGCGCGAAAGCGGCACTGGCGGGCTCGCCCTGGCGCACGGCTTCCCGGAACTCGTGTTCCAGCATCCCCTTGTTCAGGGCGCGCTCCAGGACTTCCGCCTCGACGTCACGAGGCACGACGACCACACCGTCATCATCGGCCATGATGAGGTCACCCGGAGAGATCCGGACACCGTCGATCTCGATGGGTGCGCCATGATCGACCACTTCGAATCGCCCGTTGACGTCGCACGGCAGCGCTCCCCGGCAGAACACCGGCAAGCCGGTCCGTCGGATCATCGCGATATCCCGGGCCAGCCCGTCGGTGACGGTGCCCGCGACGCCCTTGGCCAGGCACGTGACCGAGATCAGTTCTCCCCAGACGGCTGCGCGGTCGGATCGGCCGGTCGGATAGACGAAGACGTCGTCCTGCTGGACGGCGTCGAGGGCGCGCAACAGGCCCCGATACGGGATCGCTTCCGGGGCATCCGTCGCCACCGCCGTCACGGTGAATGCACGTCCGACCACCGCGTCTCCAGCGTTGAGCGGCACGATGCCGGGCGCCAGGCACTGGTTCCGACGTCCGACCGCATCGAGCGCGTCGGCCACGAGGGCGCTCCGAAGCGTGGAGCGGAGCAGATCGATATCAGGCATCGCAACCTCCCAAGTGATGGTCGTCATCCGAATGGTCATGATTCGACCTGGTCCGACCGGGTCGCTGCGTCACTGGATCGGCCCAGCGAGAGCGTGGTCAGCTGCCACGGCCCCACGGCCACGGCGACCGACCCATCGGCGACCGGGATCCGGCGCAGCATGGCGCCGCGCATGTCCGTTTGTGCGGGATCGTCGCCGACGAGCGCGCCTCCAAGACGGATGGCTGACTCGCCATCGCCCGGATGCAGCAGGCGCGCGACCGCGGTGCCCGGTTCGGCACCCGGGGCCAGGCTGGTCAGGATCGGTCGGTCCTCGCCGTCGGAGCGATCGTCGAGGAGTGAGATGGTGCAATGGGCCGACGCGACCTGCCCCATGCGCAGGCATCCGCCCTCGGGTACCCGGAGCACCGGGGTCCGCCAGTCGCGATCGCCATGCGCCATCGTGCCGGCGCGGAGCCAGTCACGGGCCCCGGGCAGGTACGAGCAGCGCCATTCATGCTCACCCGCATTGGCCCAGTGGAACCTCGCGTCGCCGCAGGAAGCCGGTGTCCGCATCAGCACGGCTTCAAGGCCATCGACGGGGTCGTATCGGAACCCCGGATGCTGCGTCGTGATCGTCATGCCGCCCGTGCCACCGTCCAGGTGCAGCCAGTGCTGCACCTCACGATATCGGACGTAGTCGTCCACGGGGATCTCGTCGGGGAGGAGCGGTCCTGCCTCGCTCGGGACATCCGACCACGCGCTGCCGTGGAACGGCGTGCCATACACGATCCCGGATGCCGAGGGGACCGAGGCCAGACGCATCCGGAACTGCCATCCCTTGTCCCCCCACCAGCGAACACCCGACTCGAGGTCGATACGGTCCTCGCCACCATGCACACGAACGATGGACGTCCACGTTGCATCGGCCAGGGTCCGACGTATGACGACCTCCGCGAACAGCGGACCCACCGACCCCAGCACCACCTCGACGCAGGCAGCCTCGATGCGCGCGCTCTCATCGGTCGCGAGCGTGACGTCGTTGTCGGTCTCGGGCACCGCCGTGAGCCGGCCGATGCCGCCAGCCCATGTGGTGCCCCTGCGCTGGTCGCAGATGGACGCGTCGCCCGTGCGCCGATCGATGCGCACCCGGACACCCTCGGTCGCAATCTCGATCTCCTCGGGTCGTTCGCTGACACTGACCGCCTCGTCATCCACGAGCCGCATGTCGGGGGTGACCGATCCGTCAGCGAGGATGGCTGTGAATCCGACCGGTGCGAGCCCTCGAAGGCGGACGTGCACTATCGGGCGGCCCAGCGGCGAGAGACCGCGCTGGATCCACGGCACTGCTGGAGTTGCGCGACCGGCCAGCGACCGGCCAGCGACCGTATCCTCGGGGACGGCCAGATCGCCGCTCCATGTGGCGAGCGTGGGGTTGAACGCCACCAGCGTGGTGGTCGGTGGCAACCATGGCAGCG
>JBBSOS010000418.1:0-2261 GCA_038259505.1 Candidatus Limnocylindrales bacterium
ACGGAGTAGTCCTGGCACGGGAATCCGCCCACGAGCAGCTCGTGATCGGGCAGATCGGCCCGGCCGGCCTCGACCTCGTCGAGCACGTGTCCGATGTCATCGCAGATGTGTCCGGGATGCTCGCCGAAGTGGCGGACGTAGCAGTCGAATGCGTGCTGCTTCCGGGTCGATGGCTCCCACTGGTTGGCCCATACGGTACGGAACCCGTGTGGTTCGAGACCCAGGCGGAAGCCTCCCACCCCGGCGAACAGCTCGACGACCCGCGGCGGTCGGCTCTGGAGGGTGTGCTGTGCCATCGTCCGCACGATAGCCGATCCGCCGTCCTGGATCACGCCGGTGCAGGAAGATCCGCCCACCGATCCCGGATGGCGTCATCATCATGGCGTTCGTTACATGGAGGATCGAGTGAAGGTCGGCGTCCTGCTCCCGATGGGCAACCACGGATCTGCCCCCGAGCCCTGGCCGGAGGTGCTCGCGTTCTCACATCGTGCCGAGTCCCTGGGGCTCGATGCCCTGTGGGTCGTCGATCACACCCTGTTCCGCTTCCCGGACTCGCAGGAACGCGGCATCCACGAAGCCTGGAGCGTCCTCGCGGCGCTCGCCGCGGCGACCACGACCATCGACCTGGGCACGCTCGTCCTGGGACTGCGGATGCGCAACCCGGCGCTGCTGGCCAAGATGGCGGCCACGACCGACGACATCAGTGGCGGCCGGCTGACGCTCGGCGTGGGCGCAGGCTGGCACGACCCGGAGTACGCCGCGTTCGGGTATCCCCTCGACAACCGGTTGGGTCGGACCGAGGAGGCGCTCGAGCTCCTGGTCAAGCTCGTGAAGGGCGGCCGTGGGACCGCCGACGGGCAGTGGATCACCGCCCAGGACGCCGCCATCCTGCCGCCGGCACGACCGTCGATGCGCATCCTGTCCTCGGGCCGCGGGCCACGGATGCTGGGCATCGTCGCCAGGCTCGCCGATGCCGCCAACATCGCGTGGATGGCCGGACCGACCGATCCGGTGCTCATCGAGCGCATGGGCGCGCTCGACCATGCCTGCGAGGCGCTCGGCCGCGACCCAGCGTCCCTGGAACGCACGGTGGGCGTGAGCATCCGCTACCCCGATGCCGATGCGCAGGGGCCCAGCCCAGATCCCTCCAAGAACCTGGGCGGAGCGCTCGACTCTGCCCAGCGAGTGGCCGACGGCCTGGCCGCGTTCGCCGACGCGGGCTACCCCGAGGTCATGGTCTGGCTAGAACCGATGAACATGGCAGCGTTGGAACGTCTGGCGGCCTCGGTCGCGTTGATCCGTTGATCCGTTGATCCGCTGATGCCCGGGTGCCCGGGTGCCCGAGTGCCCGGGAGAGGGCAGCTACCGCGAGTGCGAAGTTGCCGTGTCGATGGCATCTCCCAGCACGTCCACGATACGTGCCAGCTCGTCGTCCGTGATGACGAACGGCGGCCCGAGCAGGATCTGGTCGCCGTCCGTGCCGTTCGCATTGCCCGTGCTCGGATAGATCAGGACGCCGCCATCTCGGGCCGCTGCCACGGTCGCCTCCGTGACCCTCGATGCACGCGGGAATGGAGCACGTGTCTCGCGGTCGGCGACGAGCTCCACGCCCTGCAGCAGCCCGAGGCCGCGGATCTGACCCACGTTCGGATGCGCACCCAGGCGCGCCTCGAGCAGTCCCCGGAGCGTGGCGCCATGCGCCGCGCTGGCTGCAACCAGATCCTCGTCGACCAGGATCCGGAGCACCTCCCCGGCGACCGCGGCACCCACCGGGTGGTGGCTGTAGGTGAAGCCGTGCACGAACGCTCCCGGTGCGGCCAGCGCATCCGCCACGTGACCGGCAGCGGCCACGAACCCGAACGGCCAATAGCCCGAGGAGGCGCCCTTCGCCGCCACCAACAGGTCCGGACGCATAGCCCAGTGGTCGCCGCCGAACCAGCGACCGGTCCGCCCGAAGCCCGTCATCACCTCGTCGGTGATGAGCAGCACGCCGTGACGACGGAGCACCCCGGTGATGGCCTCCCAGTACCCGTCGGGCGGCACGGCAGCAGCCAGCGTGGCACCCACGATGGGCTCCGCGATGAAGGCCGCGACCGTGCCCGGCCCGGCCGCCTCAAGCATCCCCTCGAGCTCCATCGCCGCCTCGTCGGCGGACCCGAGCGCCAGCGCCCCTGGATCACCGCCACGATACGGATAGGCCGCGCTCACGTGGCGGAACCTGCCCAGCCACGGCTCATACGGTCGGCGCAGCGGCCGCCGGC
>JBBSOS010000419.1:0-2244 GCA_038259505.1 Candidatus Limnocylindrales bacterium
AGTCGGCTCCGTCGACGCCGTCCCCGGCGCCGCCACGTCTCCGGGATCCAGCAACACCATCGCGACACCGTCCGCGGTCAGCGTGTCCAGCCAGGCGTTCAGCGGCGCGCCATCCGGACGCATGGGAGGGACGACCAACCACGCTGGCAGGCCATGTTCAGCGACAGCTCGAAGCGCGACACGCGACCGGTCGAGCGATGGTCGCGCTTCGACGAGGACGCCATCGACCCCGGCATCGGCGAGCACGCCGGCCTGGGCGCGCTCATCCCGTTCCGCGGCCGCATCCGGCCGTGGTTGTCGACCGGTCGCCTCCTCATCGATGGCGGTCGGGTCGGGCAGGACGCCCAGGATCGTCGTGACGCGTCCGTCGTCGCGGCGTTCCCGTGCCATCTCAGCAGCCTCGCGGGCGACCCGCACCGCGAGCCGGGTCCATTCCTCGACCCGTCGGGTCTCGCCCACCGGGATGAGGGCACGACGATGGGTCAGCCATGCGGGCGCCACGAGGACGTCGGCGCCGGCAAGGACCTGCTCGGTCATCTCGTCGCGGACCCGGCCATGTTCCCGGACGTGCATGGGTTCGAACCAGCGCGTCGAGGAGCCGGGTGCGGCCACGCGGGTCCGGTCCTGCGCGGGTGCTCCGGCCAGGATGCGAACCCCTGGGCCAGGTCCCGACGGATCGCTCACCGGACTCCCACTCGTCGGTCGCTCAGGAGAGCGCTCCCTCGCCGGCCTCCAGGCTCCCCGTGCGGACCGGCAGGCCGGCAGCGTTCCAGGCCGTGATGCCGCCGGTCACGTTGGCGGCGTTCGCATAGCCGTTGGCGGTCAGGAACTCCGTCGCGCGGGCGCTTCGGCCGCCGACGGCGCACATGATGAGCAGGGGTCGGTCGGTCGGTAGGTTGTCGTATGTCGTCGTGAACCCGCTCAGGGGCATCAGCACGGCACCGGGAGCCCGGAGCAGCTCGAACTCGTTCCGCTCGCGAACGTCGACGAGCAGCGGTCGGGGATCAGCGACCGCGTCCAACTGTGCGGCGGCCTCGACGACGGTGACGGTGGGGATGTTTGCCTCGCTCATGCCCGCCAGCGTAGCGCGTCCGCCTGATCGCCACGGCCGACCGCCGGTCCGCCTGGCCTGACGGCCGACTCGCCATGCGCGCCACCTCCCGATCACGTACCCTCGATCACATGATCGACATCGACAAGGACCACGTGGGATGGGACGAGCTGGAATCGCTCGTGGAGCGACTCGCTGCCAAGATCGGTGACGGCTTCGACGTGATGCTGGTCATCACCCGTGGCGGGATGGTGCCGGCCGGGATGCTGGCGTACCAACTGGGCATCCGGACCATCCTGGTGGCGCCTGTGGTCGCGTACGACGATGTCGGCACGATGCACGAACGGCCGGTGGTGCTGGGCTTCCCCGGCAGCGACCAGTTGGCCGGGCGCGACGTGCTGGTCGTGGACGAGGTCTGGGAGACCGGCAATACCATCACCGCGGTCACCGACCTGGTCCGTGCTGCCGGCGGCCGGTCCACCACGGCCGTGCTGCACTACAAACCGACCAGGTCACTGACGTCCGCGACGCCCGATCACTTCGTGTTCGAGACCGATCGCTGGGTCGTCTACCCATACAAGGCGGGCAAGTAGCCTGCCGCAGCACCCCCTGAACCGCACGCGGCGGCGCCCCCGGACTGGCTCCGGTCGGGACCTCAGGTGAGTTCGGCGAGTGGCTGTCGACCGGCAACACCGGTGTCGTACTCGTGCCACCAGGCGATCACGCCCGGCTCGCCCAGACGCCAGCAGAGCCAGATCGGCCGGCCGTTGGCGAGGGCAGGGAAGTCGATGAGGCCCGTACCGATATCCCGCAGCGTCACGTCCCACGCGTCGAGCCTGGTGACCGTGTCGCGCATTCGTGTCACGAGCGTCCGGATCCGCGCCGCACCCGCGACGACCTCGCTCGCGTGATCGGCGCTGCCGTTGCTGGCGCCCCGAAGCTGCTGGTCCTGCTGGGCGAGCGCGACCGCATCGCGATCGGCCCGGAGCTGCTCCAGGAGCAACCCGACGTCGGGCAACCGGTCGTTCGCCTCATCGATGGTGTAGTACCGCACGGTCCGATCCTCGCACATCCGGGCACCGGACCGCTGCTAGCATCGAACCCATGAGGCTTGCGGATCGCGTCAGGGACATCGGCACCGAGACCGCGTTCGAGGCGGCGGGCAGGGCCCGGGCGCTCGAGGCGCAGGGTCG
>JBBSOS010000420.1:0-2243 GCA_038259505.1 Candidatus Limnocylindrales bacterium
CATCACCGGCCGGCTCACCGGTCGGCTGACCGACACCCGCGCCAACTACCAGGGTGTGTGGCCGATCGACCAGCAGACCGCGGACTGGTCCACCGACCCGCTGGCATACGAGGCGACCGGTATGCCGCGGCACCTCCTCCTCGACCTCGTCTCGCCCGGGGAGCGGCTCGGCACGATCACCCCGGAGGCTTCCGACGCCACGGGATTACCCGTGGGTGTCCCCGTCTACGCCACCGCCAACGACAAGGCCGTCGAGGCCCTGGGCTGCGGCCTGCGGGACGAGGACACGGTGCTGCTGTCCCTGGGTACCTACATCGCGGCCATGACGCTGGGGACCGCTGCCGAGACGAGCAGCGACGACTACTGGGTCAACTTCGCCTCCGTCCCCGGGACCTATCTCTACGAGAGCCACGGTATCCGACGCGGCATGTGGACGGTCAGCTGGTTCCGTGACCTGGTCGCGGGCGACGCCGCGACAGACGTGGACAAGGCGTCGTCCCTCGCGCTGCTCGAGCACCAGGCAGCCCAGGCTCCAGCGGGCTGCGGCGGGCTGATGACGCTGCTGGACTGGCTCGCCCCGACCGAGATGCCCTACCGGCGAGGGGCGTTCATCGGCTTCGACGGCACCCAGGGCCGGGCGCACCTGTACCGGTCCATCCTCGAAGGCATCGCCTTGACTATGGGCGGTCACATCAACCGGATGGAACGCGCCCTCGGACGACACTTCTCGACCGTCATCGTCTCCGGCGGCGGCTCCCGATCGGAGGTGATGATGCAGATCGTCGCCGACGTCCTCGACCGACCCACTCGACGGGCCGGGATGAGCGATGCAGCCGGACTCGGAGCCGCGATGTGCGCCGCCGTCGGCAGCGGACTCCATCCCGACTGGGACACAGCCATCACCGAGATGACCGCCCCGGGCCCCACCTTCACGCCCCGATCCGACCAGGTCACGGCCTACCGCGCGATCGGCGAGACCTACGCCCGCGTCACCGATTTCACCGACCCGCTCTTCGCCTGGACATCCCGAGCCTGACGGTCCTGGTGTCGGCGGTGAACGACGTGGATCGACATCGGCATCGGCATCGTCGCAGTGGCGGTCGCCGTGCTGCTGTCGCTGAGGGATGTCGTGGACTGCAGGCCGTCCGCTGGCCTTAACGAGCCGTGTCATCGAGCTGGACCGGGTAGCCGGCGCGCAGCGCGGCCACCGATGAGGGCGGCGTGACCACCTCGGCCTCGCCGACACGTGGGCGCGGCAGCCGTGCGCCATAGCCGGTCCGCGTCCATACCGTCAGGTGGTCCTCGACGACCACAGCCGGCCCGTTGGCCACGTGCACGAACACGCCGTCGGGCAGCCCGTGCCACGGCATCGCGTGCACCTGTCGGGTGTGGGTCCCGCGCATGATCCGCTCGCTGTGCAGCTGACGATTCATCTGCTTCGCTGACGGCGGCGCCACCGCGAGGGCGTCCGCCCAAGCGTTCCGGTAGTCGAGATAGGCGTTCCGGCGACACTCGCCGCAGGGCCGGTGGCCCGCCGCGAACGACACCGCCTCATCGTGGAAGTACAGCCAGGTGAAGTGATGCGGCTGCCACTGCTGGTTCCAGCGTCCCCGGAACCGGAGAGCGCACGTGATCCATAGATCGCTGGCATGGAACCGGCTGATGCGATGTCCCTCATGCAGGATGCCCCGGTTGCCCGTCCACGCGCAGCGCAGCGGGATCGCGACAACCTCGCCGTCTGGTGTGACCCGGTTCTGCTCAGGCACCTTGTCCTCCTCCGTGTCGCTCTCCATGTGTCATTCTCCCCCTGCGGACGAGATCGATCTCGCCGTCACCGGAGCGCGATCATGATGCGCAACGACGATCAAGCGCGGCATGGCGTCGTTGGCGGATGCTGGTATCGAGCTCCCCGGACCGCAGGAGGCGGGCATGAACCTGGACCACGCGGCGCTGTGCGCTTCGGACGAGTGGGCCGAGCACATCCGTGATGTGGTGATTCCCGAGGCGTTCGGGTCGCTCGACCTGGGCGATGATGTCCTGGAGATCGGGCCCGGCTACGGTGCGACGACCGCTCAGCTTCGTCACCTCGTGACGCGGCTGAGCGCCGTCGAGCTGGATGCGACGCTGGCCGGCACGCTCGCCGAACGTTTCCCCGATGTCGCGGTCGTGCGGGCCAGCGCCGGCGACATGCCCCTGAGCTCCGCCGCCTTCGACTCGGTCGTCTGCTTCACGATGCTGCACCA
>JBBSOS010000421.1:0-2188 GCA_038259505.1 Candidatus Limnocylindrales bacterium
AGACCGCCGCCCGATACGGCTCGTGGAGTCGATCGTCCGTGGCCGCGCCGAGCAGGTCGAGCCGCCCTGAGGCGAACGCGGCGACCGCGAGCGAGGAAGCCCCGACGTTGTGGACGGCATCTGCGAACGGCACCTGCGACGGCAGCGCGGCACGCATCGCGGCCGTGGACAGGGGGCGTTCAGGGATGAACAATGCGGCCAGCAACCCGGGGGGCGGCTCGAATCGCACCGCCCGCGCGTCGCCGCCAGCATGGCTCACCACCACGAAGCCACCCAGCAGTGCGGCAGAGGCGTTGTCCGCGTGCCCCTCCGCCCGGCACGCGAGCGCCAGCAGTCGCTCCGTATCCAGGTCCCCGCCGCTGAGGGCATTCGCAGCGATGAGCCCCGCAACGCTGGCCGATGCCGAGGAGCCGAGGCCGCGTGACAGCGGGATGCGGTTCTGCATCCGGACCCGGAACCCGTACGCGTCCGGGTCGTGGCCGAGCTCTGCCAGACCCATCCGGAGTGCCTGCGTGAACCGGTCGGACCCCGACGCGTCGAGCGTCCCCTCACCCTCCCCGGCCACCTGCAGCTCCAGCGAACCCGGCCGCTCGACGAGGACATCGACCGACGTCGTGTTGGCGATGTCGAGGGCGAGGGCCAGGCAGTCGAATCCCGCGCCAAGGTTCGCGGTCGTGGCCGGTGCCTCGACCGTGACACTGGTCCGCACCAGCGCCGACCTCGCCATCGCGGGGCTGGTCACCAGCCGAGCACGTGGCGCACCCCGGCCACGTCGGCCGGTGCGGACAGCGGCGGCTCGACCAGTTGCTGGGCGGTCTCGGGATCCTTGAGGCCGTGACCCGTGAGCACGCACACGATGGTGGCACCTGGGTCGATGGCGCAGTCCCTCGCGAGGCGCCGGACGCCTGCCACGGACGCTGCGCTGGCGGGTTCGCAGAAGATGCCCTCCATCCGGGCAAGGTCGCGGTAGGCGGCAAGGATCTCGTCGTCCGTCACCGAATCGATCCGACCGCCTGACTCATCCCGCGCCCGGAGCGCCTTGTCACGGCTGGCCGGATGACCGATGCGGATGGCCGTGGCGATGGTCTCCGGGTGGTCGACATCCCGGCCCAGGACCAGCGGCGAGGCACCGGCCGCCTGGAACCCGAGCAGCACGGGGACGGTATCGACGATGCCAGCGGACCGGTATTCGGTGAAGCCCATCCAGTAGGCACTGATGTTGCCCGCGTTGCCGACGGGGATGGCGAGGTAGTCCGGCGCGCCGCCGAGGTCCTCACAGACCTCGAAGGCGGCCGTCTTCTGCCCCTCGAGCCGATGCAGATTGACGGAGTTGACGAGGGTCACCGGATGATCGGGGTCTGGCGTCTGGGTCAGTTCACGGACGATGGTGAGCGCCTCGTCGAAGCCACCCTCGATGGCCAGCACGCGGGCTCCCGCGACCTGCGCCTGGAGCAACTTGCCAGCCGCGATCTTGCCCTCGGGCAGGACGACGACCACCTCGAGCCCCGAGGCCGCGCCGTAGGCCGCCGCAGACGCGGAGGTGTTGCCGGTCGAGGCGCAGATGATGGCCTGTGCCCCCTCCTCGAGCGCCTTGGCCACGGCCACGACCATGCCCCGATCCTTGAATGAGCCCGTGGGATTGCTGCCCTCGAGCTTGAGGTACAGGTTCGGACAGCCCATCTGCCGACCCAGGTTCCGGGCATGGACCAGGGGAGTGCTGCCCTCCCCCAGCGACAGCGTGGGGGTCGAGGGCGACACGGGCAGGAACGGTGCGAATCGGTGCATGAGTCGCGGGCGAGGTCCCGCCGTCGCTTCCTCCGCGCGCAATCGATGCAGCACCTGGCTCATTCGCACTGCTCTCAGGCCTCCGCGAGCACTGGATAGATGGTCGTATCGATGTCCAGGTCGGTGAGACGGGCTCGGATCTCTGCCAGCTTCAGGGACCTGACCACGATAGCCTCCATGTCCTGGGCCAGCACGACCTCGGCGAGGCCGGCCGGCAGGGTCCCGATGAGCAGCTCCGGAGCACTGAGGTACCAGCCGCCCTCGCCCGCCAGGTCGTCCGTCACGGTCACCCGATCCGCAGCGGGCAGCTCGCCCCATGTCGAGCCACCACCCCGGCTGATGGCCAGGAGGTCCCCCAGGACCGAGCTGGAGGTGGCGACGCCACCCGCACCGGGCCCGCGGA
>JBBSOS010000422.1:0-2186 GCA_038259505.1 Candidatus Limnocylindrales bacterium
AACGTCACACCGCAGGGAGTGTCATGACGCTGGCGGGCAAGCGGATCATCGTCAGTGGGGCCGCGACCGGCATCGGCCGGGCAACGGCGCTCGAGGTCGCCGCCCGAGGAGCTCGCGTCGCAGCCCTCGACGTCAACGACGCCGATGGTGCGTCGCTGGTCGATGCCATCGGCAGCGCCGGCGGTTCGGCCAGGTACTGGCACGTGGATGTCTCGGTCGAGGACGAGGTGGCTGTCGCCGTCGCCGCAGCCACCGAGTGGCTGGGAGGTGGCCCCGACGTGCTGCTCCATCTCGCAGGCATCCTCAAGGGGGCTCGGGTCGACATCGCGGAGTTCCCTGAGGAGATCTGGGATGCGGTGATGGATATCAACCTCAAGGGAACCTTCCTGGTGTCCAAGCACGTGGCGGCGCGGATGCAGGAGGTCGGTGCCGGTGTCATCGTCCTCACCGCGTCGGGGGCCGGTGTGACCGGCGGCAGCTCCTCGTATGCCTACGGCTCCAGCAAGGGCGGTGTACACGGGCTCGCCATGGTGCTGCGCGGCTGGCTCGCTTCCAGAGGGGTACGGGTCAACGACGTCTGCCCGGGCAACGTGGTCACGCCGCTCAAGCTGGACGCCATCGAGCAGATCTATCAGCGAACGGGCGATCGGGACGCTCACGACGCCGAGATCGCGGGCTTGGTGCAGCCCGCGGGCATCGCGAAGGTCATGGCCTGGCTGGCGTCGGACGATGCCGCCGACGTCACTGGCACCATCTTCACGCGCTGACGTGCCCTTGGCCACCGACCGACTCGAACGATCCGCCACGTGCGAAGTTGACAATCGATTGTCCGGACCGGACACTATAGCCTGCCGCCGGCGGGCGATCGACCCGCCAGTGCGCACCGGAGGAGGGCAGCCACCAGGTGTCAGCCAGTGACGCATCATCCACGCCGGGTCCTCTTGCAGGGCTGAAGGTCATCGATGCCGCCGTCCTGTTCGCGGGTCCGGTCATCGGGACCCTGCTGGCGGACTTCGGTGCGGACGTCATCAAGGTCGAGCATCCCAAGGGCGACGCGCTGCGGACCCTGGGCTGGCAGAAGGACGGCGTGTCGCTGTGGTGGGCGTTCGTCAGTCGCAACAAGCGGCTGGTGTCCATCGACTTCGGTGAACCCGAGGGCGCGGAGCTGCTCAAGGAGCTGGTCCGGGACGCCGACGTGCTCATCGAGTCGTTCCGGCCGGGCACCTTCGAGCGGTGGGGACTTGGGCCGGATGTGCTGCATGCGATCAATCCACGCCTCGTCATGGTGCGCTGCTCCGGCTACGGCCAGACCGGCCCCTACAGCCCGCGTCCCGGCTTCGGTACGGTGGCCGAGTCCATCAGTGGCTACGCCCACATCAACGGACAGCCAGACGGGCCGCCGACGCTGCCGCCGTTCGCGCTGGGCGATGGGGTGGCGTCCATGTTCGGTACCTTCGCGACCATGTTCGCGCTATGGCATCGGAACGTGAACGGGGGCCCCGGCCAGGTCATCGATCTCGCCATCTATGAGCCGTTGTTCTGGCTGCTCGGTCCCCAGGCCCTCGTCTACGACCAGTTGGGATATGTGCAGAACCGCACCGGCAGCAGCACCGATTGGACGGCGCCCCGGAATGCCTACCAGACGAGCGACGGCAAATGGCTGGGCATGTCCGCCAGCTCTCAGTCCATCGCGGAACGCGTGATGCATCTCGTGGGTCATCCCGAGGTGGTCGACGAGCCCTGGTTCGCGGACCACGCCGGGCGTGTGGAGCACCAGGACGTGCTCAACGAGTACATCGGGGGCTGGATCGCGAGGCACACCCAGCAGGAGGTGATGGACGCCTTCGAGTCGAGGCAGGCCGTGGTTGGCCCGATCTACTCCATCGCCGATATCTTCCAGGACCCACAGTTCATCGCCCGCGAGACCATCACGACGGTCGACGATCCACGCCTCGGCAAGGCGCGCATCCAGAACGCGATCCCGCGGCTGACCCTGACGCCCGGCAAGGTCCGCTTCCTGGGTGGCGACCTGGGCCAGGACAACCGCCAGGTGCTGGGCACCGAGCTGGGTCACTCGGACGCCGACATCGAGCGGCTCCAGGCGGCCGGCGTCGTAGGCGGTCCGCCGGTGGGCGATGCGCGGGAGGTGCCGCCCGGTGCCGATGATCGGGCCGCGGACCAGGGCT
>JBBSOS010000423.1:0-2137 GCA_038259505.1 Candidatus Limnocylindrales bacterium
AGCGCGTGGAGCCAGGGGCTCCCTCGATGGTGCGGGCAAGGGGCCGCTGGAAGACCTCTGGGCACAGATCAACGAACCCGAGGTGCTCGCCCAGGAGTTGCTGTCCGAGGGCATCCGGGCGATGAAGATCTGGCCCTTCGACCCCATCGCTCTGCGCGGTTCCGGTCGCTCGATCTCTGCCGCCGACCTGCGCACCGGACTGGAGCCGTTCCGGCGCATCCGGGAGGCGGTCGGCGAGCAGATGGAGATCATGCTCGAGGGTCACGGCTACTGGGACATCACGACTGCCAAGCGCATCGCCGGGGCGGTCGAGGAGTACCGCCCGGCATGGCTCGAGGACCTGGTCCTGGGCCATGACATCAGCCAGATCAGGGGGCTCAAGTCCTCGACGTCGATACCCATCCTGGCCAGCGAGCTGCTCATCACGCGCTATCAGTACCGGCCGCTGATGGAGGCGCGGGCGGCGGACATCGTGATGATCGACCCGACGTGGACCGGCGGCATCACCGAGTCGCGCAAGATCATCGCGCTGGCGGAGTCCTTCGGTCTGCCGGTCGCGATGCACGACTGCACGGGCCCCTTCACCCTCCTCGCGGGTGTCCACCTCGCGCTCAGCGCCCCGAATGCCATCTACCAGGAGCATGTCCGGGCATACATCCGGACGTGGTACGGCGAGTTGGTTCCGGAATCCGTGACCATCGATGATGGCCATATCCTGCCGCCCGGTGGCGCGGGCATCGGCACATCACTGCTTGATGACGTGCTGACCCGACCTGACGCGACGGTCCAGGTCAGCCGTCTTGGCGACTGAAGACGGACGAGGCCACCCCGCTGTCGTATCATTGATCAAATCTAGCCACGGTCAGTGCGCTATCTGGCCGGTCGTGCCCATGGAGGACGTATCCGTTGCCCGATCGAGCCCGACCTGATCCGATCGTGTCGGACCGCATCTGGCAGCGCGCCCTGCGCCACCTGCCGGGTGGCGTCACGGCCTCGGCTCGCATCCACCCCGCCCTGGGCCGTGCGTTCCTCGCGGAGCGGGCATCCGGCGGTCGCGTGCGTGACGTCGATGGTCGCGAGTTCATCGACCTCAACATGTCCTTCGGCGCCAGCCTCCTGGGACATGGCCATCCCGCGGTCACCGAGGCCGTCATCCGGGCCACCGAGCTGGGCCTCATGTGCGGCTACGAGACCGAGGCCCAGACACGCATGGCGGAGCGGCTGAGCGACGTCATCCCGAGCGCCGAACTGGTGCGCTTCACGGGATCCGGGACCGAGACGACGTGGCACGCGCTGCGCACCGCGCGCGTCGCCACGGGACGGACCAAGGTCGTCAAGTTCGAGGGTCACTTCCACGGCTACAACGACTCGCTCGGCTTCAGCTTCTGGCCAACCCCGGAGGTCGCAGGTCCGGCCGACCATCCCCGCACGGTGCCCGAGAGCGCGGGCATGCCCGAGTCGATGAGCGAGCTGACCATCGTGCTGCCCTGGAACGACGTGTCCGCCCTGGAGGCGGTGTTCGAGCGCGAGGGCGCCGACATCGCGGCCGTGGTCATGGAGCCGGTCAACCACGACTCGGGCACGTTGCTGCCACGCCCCGGCTACCTAGAGGCGGCGCGCGACATCACCCGGCGCCACGGCGCCCTGCTCATCTTCGACGAGGTGCTGTGCGGGTTCCGGACCGAGGTCGGCGGCGCCCAGGCGGCCTATGGCGTGACGCCCGACCTGACGACGCTCGGCAAGGCGCTCGGTGGCGGCACCGCCCTGAGTGCCTTCGTGGGCAGTCGCGAGGTGATGTCCGTCGTGTCGCCCCTGGGACCCGCCGTCCACAGCGGCACCTACAACGCCCACCTGGTGCCCATCCTCGCCGGGCTCGCATTCCTCGACCAGGTGACCGACCCAGGGTTCTACCCCGCGCTGCGGGAGCTGGAAGACTGGTTCTATGCGGAGCTCCAGGGGATCTTCGACCGAGCCGGTGTCCAGGTGCGCATCCAGTCGAAGGGGGCGCGGTTCAGCATCCTGTTCGGGCTCGACCACGAACCGACCGACTACCGCGACGTGCGCTGTCACGACACAGTCGCCGCCGACCGCTTCGACCAGTTGGCCCTCGAGGAGGGCGTCTACTTCCACGCCGCCT
>JBBSOS010000424.1:0-2131 GCA_038259505.1 Candidatus Limnocylindrales bacterium
CGACCGGACGCCCTCACCCAGCAGCCGGTCGAGCGCGGCGTGCACCGACGCGGTATCGAGCGGGATGCGCTCCTCGCCGCGGTGATCGGAACGCTCCACGACGGTCTGTCGCCAGCGGCGAGGCACCAATGGCGCGGGGCGTTCGAAATCCAGGTCGTACAGGCGCGCCAGCCGGAGGCGACCGATCTCCAGCACGTCCCGGAAACCCTCGGTCGTGATGAGGCCCGTCGGTGCGCCACGGCGCTCGAGGATGGCATTCGTGGCCACGGTCGTGCCGTGCAGGACCTCGCCCAGGTCCGATGCGCCCAGGTCGGCTGCCGCGAGCAGGTCCAGGGTGCCGGCCACCATGGCGGTGGCATAGTCATCGGTCGCCGACAGCACCTTGCGCGTCAGCGCCGTGCCATCCGGGGTCACCAGGACCAGGTCCGTGAAGGTGCCGCCGACATCGATGCCCAGCCGGACGCTCATCGGATGACCGGGATGCGGATCGCACCGACCGCCACCATGAACCGGATCTGGCGGTCGGTTGCTCCGGGTCCCGTCGGGCTGGACATTCGCTCGCTCACTCGCTCGTCATTTGATCAAATATGCAGCTTCTGCCGATGGAACGGTACAACATCGCCGGGCGATCGTGCGAGCGCAGACCGACGGGCTGGCCGGTCGGTCTGGGTGGACGCTCGGTTCGCATGGTGATGCGATATCGTGCGGAGTGAACAACATGCGTCGTCATGGACCACCGCGCAGCCGGCGTCGCACATCACCCGGCCCGCCCAGGGAGGCCTCCCACGAAGCCGATGACATCGACCCGCACCGATCCGAGCTCCAGGATGCGCTTCGCCCTCCTGGGCATCAGCCACGAGACGAACACGTTCTCCAACGTGCCCGCGGACTACGGTCAGTTCGAGGCGTCGGGCATCGACCGGGGCGAGGAGATCCCCGAGCGCTACCGCGATTCGAACTTCCACATCGCCGGCTATCTCGAGGCAGCCGATGCGTTGGGCTTCGACGCGGTGCCGCTCATGTTCGCGCTCACGGGGCCCATCGGGGTCATCACCGCCGATGCGTACGACCGGCTGACGACAGAGATGTTCGGCCTGCTGCGCGACGGGGGTCCGTGGGACGGCGTGCTCATCGCCGATCACGGCGCGGCCGTGTCCGAGCAGCACCCGGACATGGACGGCGCGTTCGCGCGGGCGATGCGCGACATCGTGGGTCCGGACGTGCCCGTGGGCATCTGTCTCGACATGCACGCCAACGTGTCGGAGGAGGTGGTCGCAGCCACCGACGTGTGCCTCGTCTGGCGGACCAACCCCCACCTCGACCCCAGGCAGCGAGGCCGCAGGACGGCCGAGCTCGTGTTCCGGACCGCGCGCGGTGAGATCAGGCCGCGCCAGGCCATCGCGCGACCGCCGCTGGTGGTCAACATCGTGCGTCAGTTCACGGGCGAGGAGCCGATGCGCACCCTCGTCGCGGAGTGCCTCGCCGCCAATGAGCGGCCCGGCATCCTCGACACCAGCGTCGCAGAGGGATACCCCTATGCCGATGTGCCCCAGATGGGCATGGCCTGGATCGCCATCGCCGACGGGGACGTGGCAGCCGCCGCCGACGCCGCGCGCTGGATGGCGACGCGCGCGTGGGAGCACCGGGAGGCCCTGAACCGGCCGGTGCCGTCGATCGGTGAGGCGCTCGAGATGGCCGTCGCCCACTACCGCGGCCCGCGTGAGCCGGGCGACATCGACGCGGTCGCGGCCGATGGCTCCGCGCTCCAGGCGCCGACGGCCGGATCCGACGATGGGCTGGCACCCGCGAGGGGCCCCATCGTGCTCATGGATGTCGGCGATAACATCGGTGGCGGGTCGGCGGCGGATTCCACCCATATCCTGGCCGAGGCCCAACGGAGGGGCATCACCTCGTTGCTCCAGACCCTGTACGACCCGGAGTCCGTCGCGGCCTGCGTGGCGGCGGGTGTCGGCACGGAGGTGTCGCTCCAGGTCGGCGGCAAGACCGACGACCGACATGGACGCCCGGCGGCGGTCACCGGGACGGTCCGGACCATCGTGGATGGCAGGTGGGAGGATCCCGGGCCGACCCACGGCGGCTACCGGTTCTACGACTCCGGTCCCACGGGGCG
>JBBSOS010000425.1:0-2123 GCA_038259505.1 Candidatus Limnocylindrales bacterium
ATCGAGTCCGCGGCATGATCACCGGGAAGCCCTCGCGCTGCGCTGCGCCGGCAAGCCGGCCGTCCAGGGTCACGAACGGCAACGTATCGGGGCTTCCATCTGCGGCTGTGACCGCGGCCGCGAGCTGGAGCGCATCTGCAGTCCGCAGTGGATGGACACGCACGAGGCGCCGCGCGATGCGGCGAAGATCCTCTGTCGGTGCGATCACCTCCCACGACGCGGCGAGCAGATCAAGGAGTTGGCGTCCCTGCTCGAGGACCTCACCTTTCCGCTCGCGCCTGGTGATGGCCGAGTCGCATTCCACGATCGTCGCCCACCACGTGACGACCGAAGGGTCCGACGCATGGTCGTGCTGGATCGCCTCGGATCGCTCCTCGTCTGCGAGCAGCGTGACCACGGCCGACGTATCCCAGTACCTCACCACCCGCTCTCACGTTCTTCGAGCACGGCATCGACGAGACTCATCCCCTCAGGCAGCTTTGGCCGCTGGATCTCGCCCATCCGCCGGAGCAGCTCCTCCGGCGGCATGCCGTTGCCGCGGCGGATGATGCCCTTCCGTTCCAAACGCGTGAGCCACCACTCCGGGTCATCGTCGATCGTGACCGGCTCGATCCGGGCGACGGGCACGCCCCGATCCGTGATGAGGACCGTCTCACCCGCCTTGACCTGGTCAAGCAGCGCGCTCAGGCCGTTCTTGGCCTCCGTGACCGTGGCCGTTCTCACGTTGGACACCGCATCGAGCCTGTATAGCCAGACATGGATGGCCTGTCAAGCCATCAGCGGCCTCGCCGTCCCGGACTGAACCGGACCCTCAGCGGCGGCGACGGCCGACGACGTCGATGGCGACCGCGGCCAGCAGCACCAGGCCGCGGGCCGTGTCCTGGTAGGACGTGCCCACGTTGAGCAGGCTCATGCCGTTGTTGAGGCTGCCCATCAGGGTCGCTCCCAGCAGCGCGCCTAGGATGGTGCGCCGCCCGCCCGCCAGGCTCGTGCCGCCGATGATGGCCGCGGTGATGGCATCCAGTTCGAGGAACAGGCCCGCACTGCCGGCCACGGCGCCGCTCACCCGGGCGGTGAGCGCCACGTCCGCGATGCCGTAGCCGAGTCCCGCGACGACGAAATCCCAGAAGATCGCCCGACCCACGTTGACACCTGCCAGACGGGCCGCTTCGGGATTGCCGCCGATGGCGTACAACTGGGCCCCGAAGCGCGTCCGGCGCATGACGATCTCGGCGGCGAGGACGCACGCTCCCAGCAGCAGGACCAGAGGCGGCAGCCCGTTCGTGCTGCTCACGTAGATGGCCGCGACGGCGCCGATGCCGGCAGCGATGAGCATCCGGGCGACCCGGGGCCCGACGATCCTGACGAGCCCGTATGCCTGCGCCCGGCGCGCGTCCGCGACCTGGAACACGGCGTAGCCACCGAACAGCACGCACACCAGCAGGATGGACGGCGACGCCGGCACGAACCCCGTGGCGAACTCGGTCATCGACTTGGGCACCGGTGACACGGTCGCGCCGTTGGTGATGATGAGCGACAGCCCCCGGAACACCAGCAGCCAGGGACGGCCACATCAACCTGTCGGCTGCCTCGAGCGAAGCGCAGGCGTGGCGAGCCGAGCGCCCTCGTCGGGGGCGGCGCGTCGGACAGCGCATCACCTATGATCGGATGGCACGGGCGACCGAGTTCGCCGACCACTCGACGCGAGGACCGGGACGGTGATGGCTGGGAACGACATGTTCGGACTTCAGGGACGCGTCGCTGCCGTCATCGGTGGCACGGGCGTTCTCGGGGGTGCCATCTGTCAGGGCCTGGCGGACGCGGGCGCCGCGGTGGCGGTACTCGGACGCTCGCGTGAACGCGGCGACGCTCGGGCCGCCGCGCTCGAGGCGTCAGGCGCCACCGCCGTCGCGGTGGTGATGGATGCGGCGGTGCCAGAGTCGGTGAACACCGCCCGGCTGGCCGTCGAGGAGCGCCTCGGGCCCGTCGATATCCTCGTCAATGCGCCAGGCGTGAATAGCGCAACGCCATTCTTCGAGATCGACTTGGAGGAATGGCACCGGGTGCTGGACGCGAACCTGACCTCCGTGTTCGTCGCCTGCCAGGTATTCGGACGGGCGATG
>JBBSOS010000426.1:0-2090 GCA_038259505.1 Candidatus Limnocylindrales bacterium
CCGGCCAGTCGAGTCCCGACGTTGGGTCGGACGCGATCCGCGACGCGATCCCGTCCGCCGGTGGCTCGACCGGTGGCGCGGTCGCTGACCCCGGCTCCGGGTGGCGGGGGTGCCACCACCGTTGCCGCACCGCCGGCCGCGACGCGAACGTCCACCAACGGATGCGGTCCCGTCCGGGACCTCGCTCAGGCGTCGTCGTCGCTCATCGAGGGCAGCAGGTCCGTGTTCCCCTCGTCGACCTCGATGGCTGGCTCCTCGTCGTAGGAGACGGTGAGTTCGTGCTCCAGCGTCTGCGGTCGAGCGTCCGGGTACAACCGCAGGAGGTCCCATTCGTGGATCCAGCGACGGACATGCGAACGCATGCGTCGGGTGAGCGCCACTGCGCCGATCTCGATGTCGGGCGGCGACCATCCGTACGCGACCGCATGCACCTCTCGCAGCCGCGCGTAGGTGTCACGAAGCGTGTCATTGGTGGGCGGATCGAGCTTGACGGCCTCATTGGCGATCAGCCGCATCCCCATCTCCGCCCGCGCCGCCGTGATGAGGTCCTCCGCCGTGCCCCGGTCCCGGAGCTTGGCGCCGACCCGATCGCGGTCGTGCTTCTCCTCGAGCACGTTGAGCGCGAAGTCATCCGTGATGGCTGCTACTGCACCCAGACCGGGCACCCCGCCACCCTCGACGCGGCCCAGCCAGCGTGCGATCTGGGCGTATGACCGGCTTCGCTGGAGCAGGCTGTATCGACCGATGAGTTCCACCTCATCGATGAGCAGGAGCCAGCCGGCAAAGCCTGCCGCTCGGATGAGTCCGGACACGAAGCGCCAGCGTTGCTCCGACGCCTGGCGAGCCGGGACGGCCTTCAGCGAGAACGCCGCGGCCTCGCCGATCTGGCGGAGGCCCTGCCGGACCTCAGCGATGGCGAGCGCGTCCCCGGCCCAGAAGCCGCGGATGCGCTCCACCAGGTCCGGGTCGTTGTTCAGGCGTTCATGGAGCAACAGCGTCGCCGGGAAGATGGCCGCCAGCGCCGAGCCGTCCTCATTCGCCCAGCGATAGAACGCGGCATAGGTCTCGCTGTCCTGGCGGAGCGACAGTGCGATCTCCTGGATCGCGATCCCGTGCCGCTGCGGCACGGTCGCTGATTCGACCGCGGCCCGGAACACCCTGACCGGGTCGTACAGCGGTGTCTCCTTGCTGATGACGATCCTGCTGACCACGATGTCCAGGGCACTCGCGCGGTGCTCCAGGTACTCGAGCACGTGTGACTTGCCTGACCCGAAGTCCCCGGAGATGAGCAGGCCGCGCGCTGGGGTGGTGGCCCCGTCGGGCGCGGTCAGTGCCCTGAACAGCTCCTCGGCGTGCTGCTCCACGGCAGGCTGGTGGACACCCAGCACGCGGACCGCATCCGAGTTGGGCACGCCATTGCGCAGTGCCTCGATGGCGCGACGGCCGGTGACCAGCTCGCTATCGCTCGTCATGCCGACGGCCCCTCATCCGAGATCCGCACGAGGGACGAGAGGGGGTTCACCAGGGCCGCATCGTGGATCTCGTCGATGACACGGGCCTTGAGCGCCTGATACGCCCCCAGGCCCCGACCGCGCAGGTCCTCGTCCAGGAATGACGTATCCGACAGGACCACGATGATGCAGGACTCCATGCGGTCCGTGCCATCGATGAACTGGCGCAGCAGTTCGTAGGCATCCATGAGACCTGCCCGGGAATAGAACTGCCGATCGTCCCTGGGATTGCGGGCGATCCCCAGCCGGCTGATGTCGAGGACGACCAGGAGGCCTTGGTGCCCGGTGGCCCTGATCCACACCAGCATCGACTCGAACAGATGGCGGGCATTCGTGCGACTGATCCGAGCATGGACCTGGTATGGCTTGACGGCGCTGATGGCCCGGTTCCGCCCGGTCAGCCAGTCCGTGATGGTGTCGAACGTGGATTCCTCCTCGGGCCCTCCGGAGAGGTGCGCGAGGGCCAGTTGTGTCATGGCCACCCGGAAGTCCCGCGACATGCGCGTGTCCTTGAGCACCCTGGAGGTGATCGACCGTCGCAGGTCGAGCCGGATGATGTCGGGATCCAGGTCGCTGGCA
>JBBSOS010000427.1:0-2002 GCA_038259505.1 Candidatus Limnocylindrales bacterium
CGGCCGGGACGCCCAGGGTGCCTTCGCGCCGGTAGACTCTGGTCCGGGGTAGCGCGGAGGGGGCTCGATTGACTGACACGCCGGAGCGTGGCAAGACTGTCCATGGTTCGCCTGCCAATGCAGGTCATCGGGTCCTGGCACCGGACGACGCCGAGGTCGAGGCGTACCTCGAGGTGGCGTTGGACGCGCCCGCCCCCGAGCGGACGCCCACCGACCGCCCGGCGGCTCCCGTCGACCAGCCCACTGACATCGTGGCCATCCTGGATTTCGGGAGCCAGTTCGCGCAGCTCATCGCACGGCGCGTGCGGGAGCTGAACGTGTACTCGGAGCTGTTGCCCTTCGATACCAGCATGGCCGACCTGGAGCGCCGGGGCGTGCGCGCCATCATCCTGTCTGGCGGCCCCAACTCCGTGTACGACGAGGCCGCCCCGCATCCCGACAGCGCCATCTGGAGCGGCCGCATCCCCGTCCTCGGTATCTGCTACGGCGCCCAACTGATGGCCGTCGGCCTTGGCGGGGACGTGCTGCCGGCGGCACGAAGGGAATACGGCCCGGCATCCGTGACCATCACCGACGGGGATGGGCTGTTCGCCGATGTCGATCGTGAGCAACCGGTCTGGATGAGCCATGGCGATTCCATCACCCGGCTGCCCCACGGCTTCCACGCCACGGCCCAGACCGCTTCGACCGCGTACGCGGGTCTCGCCGATCCCGGCCGCCACCTGTACGGGATCCAGTTCCATCCCGAGGTCGTGCATACACCGGCGGGTCGCCAGGTGCTCCGCAACTTCGTGGTCGGCATCGCGGGACTCGCCCAGACCTGGACCCCGGGCAGCTTCATCGATGCGACAGTGGCCGGGATCCGGGAGCGCGTCAACGCGCACGCCCGGGCCGCAGGCACCGATGGCAATGTCATCTGCGCACTGTCGGGTGGTGTCGATTCCGCGGTCGCGGCCGCGCTCGTGCATCGCGCGGTCGGGGATCGACTGACCTGCATTTACGTCGACCACGGCCTGATGCGCAAGCAGGAGTCGGAGCTGCTGCGCGTCACCTTCGAGCAGAACCTGGGCATGCGCCTGCTGATGGTCGACGCTCGCGAGCGGTTCCTCGCGCGACTCGCGGGTGTCGAAGATCCGGAGCACAAGCGACGCATCATCGGGGACGAGTTCATCCGGGTGTTCGAGGAACAGGCGGCGCGGCTCAAGAGCTCCGGAGGGAGCATCGATTTCCTTGTCCAGGGGACCCTGTACCCGGACGTCATCGAATCGACCACGCCCGAGACCAAGACCGCGCAGAAGATCAAGACCCATCACAACGTCGGTGGCTTGCCGGCCGACCTGAAGTTCCAGCTCATCGAACCGCTGCGCTACCTGTTCAAGGACGAGGTCCGCGCGGTCGGTCTTGAGATGGGCTTGCCGGAGCAGATGGTGATGCGCCAGCCGTTCCCGGGCCCGGGGCTGGCCATCCGCATCATCGGCGAGGTCACGGCCGAGCGGCTGGACACCCTCCGGGACGCCGACTGGATCGTCATCGACGAGATCAAGGCCGCCGGCCTGTATCGCAGCGTGTGGCAGAGCTTCGCCATCCTGACACCCGTCCGAAGCGTCGGCGTGATGGGCGACGGCCGGACCTATGCCAACGTGGTCGCGATTCGGGCGGTGACCAGCGAGGACGGCATGACCGCCGACTGGGCCAAGCTGCCCTACGATGTCCTGGGCAGGATCTCGTCCCGGATCGTCAACGAGGTCCCGGGCGTCAACCGCGTGGTGTACGACATCAGCAGCAAGCCACCCGCGACCATCGAGTGGGAATAGCCCGTGCCTGAGGGACGCCTGGCCGCGCCGGGCCCGTCGTACGTCCGCGAGGAGACGATCCTGCTGCCGGGTGGCCCGGAGGCTCGCACGGTGCAGTTGGGCATGAGCGCACCGAGCATCATGGACGACGGCTGGTGGCTGACCCACCTCTGGGCGGCTGACGAGGGGAGCCTGGTGGACGCCGCGGC
>JBBSOS010000428.1:0-1960 GCA_038259505.1 Candidatus Limnocylindrales bacterium
ACCCCGCGCCCTCGTCGGCGGCCACAGCGCGGGCGACCTCCTCCAGCAACTGGATGATGCCCTCGTCGTTCACCGCGCCACAAGGGGCGGATCGGCCGGACCTGCCCAGCGCGCCACGGACGGGACGATCATGGACCGGATGACGCACCATGCGGCGCCCAGGCCGATGAGCACATCCCCGATGGAGAACACGTTGGCGAGCGGGACGGGCCGGGGCAGCGCGAACACGTCACCCAGCCACGGCAGGACCGTGCCGGCGCCGATGAGGCTCGAGTTGGTGAACGATGTGATGGGCACCGCGGCGACGCCACCGACCAGCTCCCAGGCACCCGGGTCGGACGGCATCGTGCCGCCGTTGGCGACGATGACCAGCATGTTCAGCGCCGCACCAAGCGCCAGCAGCGGGAAGCCCGGCAAGCCCAGGTTCCGGAGCATCGCGAGGAACACCAGGGCGCTCGACGCCACGTACAGCGCGGGTCCGGCGTGACCGACGCGGTCCGACAGCAGGGGCCCGAACAGCAGCAACTGGAACACCAAGCCGCCGAGGGCCAGCGGCCACCACCGGATGCGGATATCGGCGAGTGCCCAGAACCGGCCGCCTGCTGCCCGGCCGATGACCAGCCCGAACGCGATGGAGTACAGCAGCAGCATCAGGCGTCAGCGGGGTCCCAGGACACGGTCTCGCTCCAGGTAGCGGGCAACGGACGACAGCACGACGGGTACACGAACGGCGCGCCGGTGGGGCGCGCCGTCAGGTCGCGTTGGTGGGGTCCCCGGCGGCAGCGGCTGCGATCGACTGCCGCCGGACCCCGTCAGCGTGCGGTGACTACCACCAGCGGAACGGCGCGGCCAGCACGAGTGCGAACGCAGCCAAGGTGGCGAGGCGGAGTGCGAGAGAGGCGCTTCGGGTCATGTCATCCAGCTCCGATCAAGTGGTTCAGATTGGGCGGACCTGGACGACCCGGTCGTCTGACCGTGAGTGGGCCCGGCCGGATCACTCCGACACAGCGGACTATGCGACCGGCGGGCAGCACCCTCCATCCCCGATCAGTACCATCGTCGACCTACCCGAATGGTTGGTCGGGTCGCCGGGGGCAGGGGCCGACGCCCTCCACACGCGGGCCGTATGCTCGGTCGCATGGACGACCCACGACTCCTCGAGACGACCATCGCGTCCGAGCACATCCACACCGGACGCTACCTCACCGTACGCGTCGACACCATCCGGGACGCGGACGGCGTCGAGCACACCCGTGACGTCATCGAACACCCCGGTGCCGTCGCCATCCTGGCCATCGACCGATCCGTTGTGCTCATGGTCCATCAGTACCGGGTGCCGACAGGACGGGTGTTGGCGGAGATCCCGGCAGGCACCCTGGAACGCGACGCGGACGGGGCGACCGAGGACCCGGCGAGGGCGGCCATCCGGGAGCTGGGCGAGGAGACCGGCCAGGCCGCGGCGACATGGCGTCGGCTCGCCAGCTTCTACACTGCGCCCGGCTTCGCCAGCGAGCACATGCACCTGTACCTTGCGACGGACCTGACCCCGATCGCTGACTACGCCGGTCCCGACCCCGACGAACGGCTCTCGCTCGAACGGGTGCCGTGGCGCGAGGCCGTGCGACGTGCCGTCAGCGACGAGCTGGAGGACGCCAAGTCGATCGTCGCGCTCCTGTGGCTCGACCGGCTGGTATCGAGCGGCGCGCTGCCCGACCTGGCGAGCGCTCCCTGACTGGGCGAAGCTCGCCCGTCGCGCACGTGCGGTCACGCTCGCGCTGGAGGGTCCCGGACGGTACGACCTCATCATACTGAAGTCGTGAGCAACGAGGTCGATCGCTTCGTCGCGGCCCTTGAGGGCTGGCAGCTGCAGGCCTGTACGCAACTGCTCCAAGATGTTCGCGACGCGGCCAGCCTGGGTGAGCACATCAAGTGGGGCCATCCGTACTTCGACTACGACGGC
>JBBSOS010000429.1:0-1953 GCA_038259505.1 Candidatus Limnocylindrales bacterium
CAACCTGGCCGTGCCCAGTTCAAAGCGTCCGTGCGGGCTCAGGCGACGCGGCGGCGACCAGCGTCAGATACCGCCGCCGCGCCGCCGCTCGCCGAGGTCAGGCGGGCATCCTGGTGGCTGCGGGGCCGCCGGTACCCTTCCATGCCTCGTCGATCTTGTCGATGAGGGTGAGCAGCTTCCTGGCCTCCTCAAGGTCGACGGTGCGCTTGACCTGTGACGCCTGCTTGGCGGCCTTCCAGCAGGTATCGGCGATGTCCGGGAACTTCTCCAGGTGGTCCGGCTTGAAGTAGTCACTCCAGAGCACGTCGATGTGGTGCTTGGCCAGCTCCGCGCGCTCCTCCTTGACGATCAGGCAGCGAGCCCGAAAGACCTCGTCCGAGGAAGCCAGGTACTTCTCGATGATGCGGTAGCAGGACTCCGCCTCGATGCGGGCCTGAACGGGGTCATAGACGCCGCAGGGGATGTCGCAGTGGGCATGAGCCGTTCGCCGGGGGGCGATCACACGCAGCAGATCCATGGGTGACTCCTTCGCTGGGCTCGATGGGTAGCGTTGCTGATTCTCGCACCGCCATGATGCACCTGCAGCGGGTGTCGAACGGCGCGCCCTCCCGATCGTGTGACAGATGCACCGCGGGCCGGTGAACATCGAGCGGCGTGTGCCGCTCCGACGGGCAGTCGAGCACGTGTATCCCGGTGTCCTGCGCCCGTCTGGTCACCGGAGCGTCGACCTGCCCCCGGAGCTATCCCCAGATGAGTGTCGGCAGGGCGAGCGCGATGGACAGCAGCGTGATGACCACCGTGGCCCGCTCGCGCCCCAGTCGTGAGAGCACGGCCGCGCCCGGCACCATGGCTGCCAGTGAGCCTGCGAACATCGGCAGGATCAACCAGTAGTCCGGTCGGACCCCCTCGAACGCCGATGCGCTCAGCAGGTAGCCGATGACCGCGGCCCCGGCCATGAAGATGCGCCCGACGAGCGACGACCCGATGGCCATGCGCGGCTCGAGCCGGGAGAGGATGAGCAGCTTGACGCCGATGGGTCCCCAGCCCGCGCCGGAGATGCCCGACGAGAATCCAGCAACGAGCCCGATACCGCCGACACGCGCCGCCGGCACGTCGCCTGGCGGCCGGACCGATCCGAGCCCGCCCCAGCGCAGCGTGGCGAGGACCACCAGACCCACGAACACGATGAGGCCGGCGACGAGGCGTGCGATGAGATCCTTGGGCAGCATCGATGCGAAGAACGGGCCCGCGAACGCACCCACGACGCCACCCAGGATGAGCGGCACCGCGATGGTCCGGGTCACGTTGCCCAGCCGGTAGTGGGCGCCAGCGCCGATGGGGATGACCAGGATCTGGAGGAACAGCGAGGCGGCGGCCGCGAACCGGGGGTCGATGCCCAGCAGCAGGAGGCCGGGAACCAGCACCCCGCCATACACGCCGATGGACGTCGAGGCGAGGCCAGCCCCCATGGCAATCAACGTCGCGAGGATGATCGTCGGGCGCTCGTCAGCGGGTGCGGCGATGAGGACGATGAGGACGACCACGAGGCTCGCGACGGGCAGCACCCGCGTCACGAATGTGCCCCGGCTGAGGATGCCGGTCGCGGGCGGCGCCTCCTTGACGTCATGCCCGGAGACCCTGATGTCCTGCGTGGTGGTCTTGATGTCCGGCGCGGAGACCTTGATGTCCTGCCCGGTGACCTGCTGCTCGGGCTCGGTCACCCGACCCACCGGACGGTGACGGGCAGGCGGCTATCGGGGATGCTGGACTGGGACATCGGTCTCCGCTCGGCGCCCCGGATGGGCCGGGGGGTGGGCATCGGTGTGGGTCGATATACTACGCGGCACTCTGCCCCATCGAGCGCAGCCCCTTCCAGGTCGGTCCGTGCCGTCCCGGATCACCACAGGATGCCCATGATCGACGCTGCCCAGATGCCCGCACAGCGATTCTCCC
>JBBSOS010000430.1:0-1918 GCA_038259505.1 Candidatus Limnocylindrales bacterium
CGTCGACGGCCGGCTCCATGGGCTCAAGTATCGACGGGCCGCTCGAAGATGCCCGAGTCCACGACGGCGTGTTCGATGGCGGCCGCGATGGCGCTGAAGTCGCGGCGGGGGGTACCGGTGTCCTCGTCGCAGTACAGGCCGCGTCGTACCTCGATCATGATCGACGACACCCGCAGGTCGGAGCGGTACCGGTCGAGGGGGACCAGGGCACCCCGGAAGGGCGAGTCGCGCCGGACCCGGAAGCCCTGCCACTCAAAGGCACGCTCCATGGAGCGAACCAGCGCGGCCGGCGTGTGATGCGCATCGGTGCCGATGCAGATGTCGGGTCGGTCGAGGGACTGGTCGACCTCGCCGGGCAGGGGCACCGAGGCGAACGAGTGGCAATCGAGGATGGCACAGCGACCGTCACGGTCGAGCTGGTCCGCGACCAACGACGAGAGCGCCCGGTGATATGGATCGAACAGCGTCTCGATGAGCCGCCGGCGCGCGATCGAGTCGGCGTGTCGGAGCGGCTGCCCGTCGGTCGTCCGGGTATAGACGGCACCCTGGCCCAGCGCCTCCATGGGTTCCTGCGACGCGTCCTCGAATCGCTCCGGATCCACCACGAGTCGGGAGCGTTCATTGATGAACGCGGTGGCGCCCCGGTCGGCGACCCAGGCGAACAGCCGGTCGGTGTGCCAGTCGGTCATGCGTACGAGTTCCTGGGCCAGGGCCGCGTCGTCGAGCAGGATCTGGTCGCGGTGGGCGGCTGGGATGTAGGTCGAGGCATGCGGCACATGCGCGATGACCGGCACGCGCGGACCGGTCGGCGGGACGATGCGAAAGGGAGGGCTCAGGCGGCACCCGGGTGCGTGGCAAGCCGGTCGAGCGTCTCGAGGGCGACCATGGTGGTGCCTTCGCTCGGCGCGGTCTGCTGGGCGAGGCGCACCTCGCACGACCGGCGCGCATCGAAGACCACGAGCGCGACCCCGACCCGCTCGTCCTCGTCGGCCGCATGGCTCCGGGCATCATCGAGCTGATGGAGGACGTCCGCGTTGATGCCCCGGGCGCCCCACTTGCAGTCGTAGACCTCGGCCGCGCCGGGCCGTTCGACCGTGACATCGTAGGGATGGACCTCCGCCCGGACGCCATCGAACAGCACCCGCCGTTCGCGCCGGACCTGCTCCGCCGGCACGCGCCGGCTCAGCAGCACGGCCGTCAACTCCTCCACGATGGCGCCCCGGAACTGGCTGCGCACCTGCTCGCCGCGTTCGGCCACCTCCAGCGACGCGTCGAGGATGGCCTCGGAACGCGCCGCGACCTCCGGGTCGGCGTCCCCGGTCTCCGAGCCGGCGTTCCCGAACAGGGCAGGGAACATCGTCCGCCAACCATCGGGATCCGTGGTCTCACCGTTCATCACGGCTCGTGCCAGCAGCCGCTGTGCGAAGGTCGCGTCGGCGAGCAGGTTCGCGGCGCGAGCCACGAGCGGGTCCGCCTGGATGCCCGCATAGACAGCTGCGCGAGCATCCTTGACCGCGTCCTGGAACCTCACGGCTGCTCACCGAGCGCGACGAGCAGGACCTGCGGGAACGTCGACAGCCAGTCGATGGCACGATGGGGATCGCTGACGCGCTCGACCTCGTCGATGAGCCGCTCCACGGCAGCCGACTGGGACGGCGTCACGGGTCCGTCCCCGGATGGCGCGGCGATGACCGCCTCCACCCGCTGGCGCCACGCGGTGGACAGGTCGTTGACGTAGGTCCATTCGTCGTCGACGTCCTCACCGAGGGATGTGAGCGCGTCGTAGGCATCGAGCGCCACGGCCAGGAGCTCGGCACGGGTCCGTGGTTGGGTCACCCGGCTAGCGTAGCCGTGTCGGATCGATGCGTGCGCGTGGCGAGGATCCACACCGGCAGCGCGACCACGGCCATGGCCAGCA
>JBBSOS010000431.1:0-1916 GCA_038259505.1 Candidatus Limnocylindrales bacterium
CCAGTGGCCGAGTCAGCGCGCCCGAGGCGCCGAGGCCCAGTGGCCGAGTCAGCGCGCCGCGAGGCCCGAGGCGTCTCTGCCGAGCGCCGGGACCCCAACGAGGACCGCAACGCTTGCCGATGAGTCACGGTCGTCGCACTCTGGCAGGAACTCATAGCGCTGATACGAACGCTCCTGCCAACCAGTCATCCAGGGACTGTGGGTGCGTGACCCCCGTCCGACACGCGCATGGACATGCACGGAAGAACCGGACACCCGATCGTGCATCGGCGAATGCCCCCCACTGCCCCCCACAGCGCCATCCCGATGCATGATCGTCAGGAATACGTGCCAGCGACCCGCCCTTGCATCCCTCCGGTGCATGATCGTCAGGAACGACGCGTGGAAGCGCGACAAGGGTCACCCCGGCGTGGAGAGCCTCGTGTCCCTTGACAGCGTGGTGTCCCTTGACAGCGTGGTGTCCCTTGACAGCGTGGATGCCGGCGTCGCATCCACGGTGCGTGGTCAGGTCCGCGGGCGGTCGTCCGGCATGAATCCCGGCTTCCCAGGCCATGCCGGGATGGAAGGCGGCCAGCGACCTGCTCATGACGCCGGATCGCTGTACGCGTACGTCGACCCTGCCATACGAGATGGGCGGATAAGACCCGCGTGATCTCCCGATACACGCCACTGTTCAGGATGTGGTCGTGGACGACGTTCGGCTGGGCCAGGCCGCCAAGGCGCTGCGACGACGAGCTGGCCTCCGTCAGTCGGAGGTGGCGCGCCGCGCTAGGGTCTCGCAGTCGACCGTTTCGCGCCTGGAACGCGGTCACGTCGACCAGCTGTCGGTGGCTGCGGTCCGCCGAGTGCTGGCGGCGATGGAGGCGCGCGTGGACCTTCAGCCCAGGTGGCGCGGCGGGGAGATCGACCGTCTGCTCGATGCGAGGCATGCCGCGCTGGTGAGCGCAGCTGCCGCCGCGCTCCCGGGGATGGGCTGGGAGACCATCCCTGAGCTGAGCTATTCCGTGTACGGCGAACGCGGCTCCATCGACCTGGTGGCCACAAGCCGGTCGACTGGGACCGCCGTCATGTTCGAGATGAAGACGTCCGTGATGTCCGTCGAGGAGCTCCTGCGGACCACGGACGCCAAGCTCCGCCTGCTGCCGAGACTGGTCATGGATCGGCTCGGTTGGCGGCCGCGGTCGGTAGCTCGAATCCTGGTGTTGGCGGACTCGAGAACGAACCGACGGCGGGTCGAGCAACACCGGGCCGTCCTCGCGGCGGCGTTTCCCGGGACCACGGTCGACACGAAACGATGGCTGCGCTCGCTCAGTGTCCCCGGTACCAGGCGTCCTGGTATCTGGTACATCGACATCGACGGGCCCGCCGATCGTCGTGGGCGCTCGGCTCCCTGAGAAGTCCGCGGTCGCCGCATCCAGTCGAGGACGCGCGCTCGGCCTACGATCGCTTCGACGCGATCCTTGCCGATCAGCGTCGACGAGAGGGCTGTCGTAGATTCAGGGATCCCAACCTTCGATGCTGGCCCAACGCATCCGACCACGCCCGACGCGTCCACTCTTGACGATGATGCACCGGAGGGATGCGGGGCGGAGACTCGTCGAGGTTTTCTCGTCCTTCATGCACCTCGGCTACGTCGTGGCAGAGACCATCGATCGATGCGCCGAACCCTGGCAGGGACGAGCGCAAGATTCCCGTCTCGGAGCCGCCAGCGCCGCCGGCCAGTCCGTGGATGACTGCGTGGCAGGAACGCCGGCCCCAGAGGCACGCGCGTCTGCCAACGCAGGCCCCTGATGATTAGGTGGCACATACCTGTGATGATCGGGCAATGCGTACGTGGCACCAAGCCCTATTGGACTCGTGCCATGGCCGGTCGGACCACGATGGAGCGAGCCGGAGCCGGCAGCGCCGGATCCCCG
>JBBSOS010000432.1:0-1912 GCA_038259505.1 Candidatus Limnocylindrales bacterium
ACTCGGCCGGGACGTCAGTGGCGTGGCCCGATGGCGACGCATTCCTGTCGGGAGGGCCGGCCATCATCGAGACTGCTCCGGGCACCGTCCGGATGGACCAGGCGAGCGCCACGAGCATCCGAGCCACGAACGTCCAGGCCCACCAGTCCGCGGCGGCCAGCGTCATCGCATCCACGGTCGAGATGCGCCAGGGTGCCATCGGGCTGCTCCGTGCCACCCGGGTGTGCAGCGAGGACGGTGCCACGGGCGCCATTGCTGCCGACAGCGTGGAGACCCGTGACGGATACGTGTTCCTGCTCGTTGCCCGCCGCGTCGCGGGTGATGTGACCGTGCTCCTCGACTGGCGGGGCGTTGCCGCCGCCGTAGGCGTCATCCTTGTGTTGGGTCGGATGCTGCGTGGCAGACGCTGATCCGGGAGCCCGACGGGGGCTCCACGTGACCCTGGTGGTGGCCAACACCTTCCAGTTCGACTCCCGACAGCTCCGAACGGCCCGCACCCTCGCCGAGGATGGCCACACGGTGCGTATCCTGGCGTGGGGTGACCCGACCCTTCCACCGGAGGAGATCCTTGGGGACGGGGTCCGATTGAGTCGCATCGACCTCGACCGCCGCATCTCCTGCGCCCTGCGACCCGTGCCGAACGCGGTGCGCGTCGGCATCTGCCGGGTGCTGGGCCTCGATCCGGAACGGGCCGTGCTGCCGCCGGACGCGGCGATGGGTCTCGATCGGCTGCGCCACCCACTGCGGCGGCTGCTGGAGCTGGTGGCCAACGCACGAAGGGTCGGTCCATGGTCGGACGCGGTGGTTGCCGCGGCTCCCGAGACCGAGGTGTTCCACGCGAAGGCGCTCATCGTGCTGCCCGTCGTGCGGGAGTCGGCGCGTCGACTCGCCGGCCGGTTCGTCTATGACGTCGCGGACTATCACACCGAAGCGGCGCGCCTGGCCCGCATGCCCGGCATGGTCCGGGAGTTGGTCCGGCGACGCGAACGGACGTGGGCGCGCGACGCGGCCGGCACGCTCGCGGTGAGCGACCCGGTGGCGGACCTGGTGGCAGCCCGATGGGCGATCCCACGGCCGGTGATCCTCATGAACTGCCCGCCGGCCTGGCATCCGGAGGAGCCGGGCCCCGTCGCCTCGGACCTCGTGCGGACCGCTGCAGGCATCGCAGCTGATCGCCCGGTCGTGCTCTACCAGGGCGGCTACAGCGTCGACCGGGGCATCGAGGAGCTGGTCGCGGCGACGCAGCTGTCACCGCTCCGGGACCTGGGCGCGGTGTGTGCCTTCATGGGCTTCGGTCGACTCGATGGCTGGTTGCGGGAGCAGGCGGCTGCTCATCCGGACCGGATCGTGGTCCTGCCGCCGGTCCCGCCCGATGACCTGCTGCCCTGGACGGCCGGCTCGGACGTGACGTTCGTCGGCCAGCCTCCCCGGACCCTGAACCAGCGCCTGAACCTGCCCAACAAGCTCTTCGAGAGCCTCATGGCCGGCGTACCCGTGGTCGTCTCGGCGGACAACGCCCAATGCCGGCTGACGACCGACGAGGCGGTCGGCGCCTGTGCCGACATCGACTCACCGGGCGCCATCGCGGATGCGCTCGCCTTGATCCTGGGACAGCCGGCCGAGGTCAGGCGCGAGCTGCGCGCGCACTGCCGGAGCGTGGCGCTCGATCGCTACAGCTGGGAGCGCAACGTCCCTGGCCTGACCGGGCTGTACCGTGGCCTGGCGGACACGATGCCCATCCGGTCATGAGCGTGTCGCGCGTGACCACGTCGGGTCCGGAGCGGCCCGTGCGGACCACGGCGCTCATCGTCAACAATCCCTTCCAGAACGATTCGCGGGTGTGGAAGATGGCCCACACGCTGCACGATGCCGGATACGGCGTGACCGGGGTCGCGCGGGCCGCCACCGGTCT
>JBBSOS010000433.1:0-1830 GCA_038259505.1 Candidatus Limnocylindrales bacterium
CCAGCTCGCGCCACATGCGGATGGCATCATCGTGGCCAGTGCCCTGGTCGATGCGCTGGGCCCATCGGGCACCGATGTGCCACGCATGACGGCTCTCGTGTCATCGCTGCGCGAGGCTGCCCGGCGCGCCTGACGATCGCCGACGGATCTGGGCGCGCCTGGCCACCCAGGCTCAGTGGCAGCCCGGACGCAACCAGCCCTTCTCGCCCGCGATCCGAGCGGCTTCCGCGCGGTTCCGGGCGGTTCCGGGCGGTTCCGGGCGCCCAGCTTCTGGATAGCGCTCGAGAGGTGGTTGCGGACAGTGCCCTCGGAGAGTGACAGCCGGGCCGCGATCTCGGCGATGGTGCCGACCTGCTCGCCCGTCTCGAGGACCTCGCGTTCGCGCTCCGAGAGCGGATCGCCCTCGCTGAGCGCCTCCAGGGTGAGCGCCGGGTCGACCACACGGTACCCGGCGGCTGCACGGCGGATGGCCACCGCGAGGTCCCTGGCCGGGGCATCCTTGAGCAGGAAGCCGCTCGCTCCAGCTTCCATCGCGCGTCGCAGGTAGCCGGCACGCCCGAATGTCGTGACAATGAGCACCCGGCACTCCGGGAGTTCCGCACGCAGCGCGGCGGCGGCACTCAGCCCGTCAAGACCCGGCATCTCGATATCCAGGAGTGCCACGCCCGCTGCATGATCCCGCGCCGCCGCCACACCTCATCGCCGCGGGCGACCTGTGCGACCACGTCGATGTCGTCCTCCAGGTCCAGCAGGGCGGCGAGGGCACCGCGGATCATCGACTGGTCCTCGGCCAGGAGCACCCGGATCGACGTTCGGCCGGTCCCCGGGAGGCCGCTCATGAGATCGGCGCCTCGCCAAGGGGTACCGACACTCGCAGCTGATAGCCGCGGTCGGGTAACGCACCTGCCATCACGACGCCACCCTGTCCGGCGACCCGGCGTGCCAGCCCGGCCAGCCCCGACCCGTCCGACCGGGTCCCAGCCTCCCCGGGTCGACCCGGTACCTCGTGATGCTCGCCGACGCCGTCATCGAGCACCTCGGCGAACGCCTGGTCGCGCTCGGCACCGACTCGGATGGGCATCGTCCGATCGGAACTGGATGACGCGGCCGCCCACGGACGGCTTGAGGGATGCGGCGGTGCCGTCGGCGCGGATGCTGCCCCGGTCGAAGACGACGATTCGGTCGGCTGCCTGGTCCGCCTCCTCGAGGTAGTGGGTCGCGAACAGAATCGTTCGTCCATCGGCCGCGAAGCCGCGCATCGTGCCCCAGAAGGCCCGCCGACTCTCGACATCCATGCCGACGGTCGGCTCATCGAGGAACACCAGCTCGGGGTCACCGGCGATGGCCATCGCGAACCGCACGCGTTGCGCCTCACCGCCCAACAGCGCGTCGACCGTCCGTTCCAGGATCGGCTCGAGACCGACGTGGCCCATGATCGCATCGGCAGGCATGGGTGACCGATGCAGGTCGCGCGCGAAGCGGACCAGGTCGCGCACCTTGGCGCCAGCCGGCAGGGTGCCGACCTGGAGCATCGCACCGACGCACCCCCCCCGGCGGCGGCGATTTCGGGGGACGAGCCCAGGGTCACGGCGCGGCCGACGTCGGGCCGGAGCAGCCCGAGCATCATGCTTATGGCGGTGGACTTGCCGGCGCCATTCGGCCCCAGGAGGGCCACCGTCACGCCGGCGGGGATATCGAGCGTCAGGTCCGTCAGCGCACGGACGCTGCCGAACGACCCGGACACGCCCGGGCGGCTGACCGCGACCCGCGGAGCGGGAGCGATCTGGGGGAGGGGCGGCCTGGTGACCGCGATGGTGGCCATGGAACCTC
>JBBSOS010000434.1:0-1819 GCA_038259505.1 Candidatus Limnocylindrales bacterium
ACCGGCGGCATCGATGCTGGCCGGCCGGAGTCCGTGCTGGTCCGCGGCGCGATATCGGCGTGTGAGCTGCACGACATCCCATTCGAGTTGCTGGACGCTCGCGAGGTCCGGGCTCGCTTCCCCGGACTGGCGCTCCCCGACGACATGGTCGGCGTGTACCAGGGCGATGCCGGGTTGGTGCTCTCGGATCGGTCGATCGCCGCGTACGCCGCCACGGCCATCGACGATGGCGCCGAGATCCACGGTCACGAATCGGTCATCGACTGGGAGCCTGAGGGCGAAGGGGTCGTGGTGCGGACCGACCGGAACGAGTATCACGCGGCGCGCCTGGTCCTGGCAGCCGGGGCCTGGATGGGCAAGCTGGTGGCGCCATTGCGCGCGCTGGCGATCCCCGAACGGCAGGTCGTCATCTGGACCCAGCCGAAACGACCCGCGCTGTTCGGCATTGGCGCGTTCCCGGTGTTCATCCTCGACGATGACGGGAGCGAATGGTACGGCCTGCCTGCCTACGGCATCCCAGGTCTCAAGGTGGGTCGCTATCACCATCGGGACCAGGTCATCGACCCCGACATGCTCGACCGGGCAGCGTTCGAGCCCGCGGACGAACGGCTACTCCGGGATGGGCTCTCGCGGTTCTGCCCGGACGCCAACGGACCGCTGCTGAGCTGGAAGACCTGCATCTTCACGAATACGCCCGACGAGCACTTCATCATCGACCGGTATCCGGGCGTGTCACAGGTGATCCTGGCATCGCCGTGCTCGGGCCACGGCTTCAAGTTCGCGAGCGTCATCGGTGAGGTGCTCGCCGACCTGGCCATGGGCCGCGACCCCGCCTTCGACCTGTCGATGTTCCGTCTCGACCGCTTCGGCACGACCTGAGGGGCCACGCGCGATCGTGGCGCCGCGGCCCGGCGTCTGACGCACCAGTGATCCAACGGGCGGACATCGGCCCTGGGAGGCGTTCTCGGGGCGGCACCAGACCCGTTCCCCCGACGGATCGATGCTGTGATGTGTCAACTGCCGGACCAAGGCCCCGAATCGGGCGTTCCGTCACGGGCGGCGGCGCTTCCTCCGCCCGTTCGATCGCCACGCGATCATGCACCGCAGCTCGGCCGGCGGGGTGCCGGCTATCGGCCCCGCCGCATGTGTGTGATGTGTGCCAGCTATCGGCGGCGTGTGGCCTCCGCGCGAAGCGCCGACTGGAGGGCCGCGGCCACAGGACCCGGCCGTCCGTCACCCATCGCGGCACCATCGATGGCGACCACGCCGATGACCTCCCGGACCGACGACGACAGGAACACCTCGTCCGCGTCGAGCACGTCGGTCAGTGGCCAGCCGCCCTCCTCGACCACATGGCCGAGGCCCCCCGCGAGCCGCAGCAGGTGCGACCGCGTCACCCCGGCGAGGATGCCCAGCTCCAGTCCTGGCGTTCGGATGCGGTTCCCTCGCACCCACCAGGCGTTGCTCGTGGCACCTTCCAGGACCGTGCCATCGGTCGCCAGCAGCAGCGCGTCGTCAGCAGCGCGTCGATGTGCCTCGGCGAGCGCCGCCACGTGCACCGCGTAGCTCGTGGACTTCACGCCACCCAGCAGCCACGGGGATCGGGCGCGCGCCGCATGGTCAACGCCGAGCTCCAGGCTCACGACGCGGATACCGCGCGCACGGACCGCCTCGAGGTCGTCGGGGATGCGCGTGATGGTCGCGATCGCGGTGGCCTGCCGAGCGCCATCCCGGCCGCCGGTCCAGTAGAGCCGGAGCGCCGCGTCACGAAGTCCTGAGGCATCGAGCGCCAGCGACGCCAACTCCTCCAGTTCGGCAT
>JBBSOS010000435.1:0-1789 GCA_038259505.1 Candidatus Limnocylindrales bacterium
GACCTTGACCGTTCCACCGGCGGGGTCCGGATGATGCAGCCCTACATCGCCCGAAGTCGACCCGCCGAGTGGTACCGGGGCACGGCCGATGCGGTGCTGCAGAACATCCAGACCATCCGCGAGTCGCCTGCTGACCCAGTGCTGATCCTGGCCGGCGACCACATCTACAAGATGGACTACGGCCCGTTCATCCAGCAGCATCGACGCAAGCGGGCGGACGTCACGATCGCCGTCAAGGAGGTGCCGCTCGGCGAGGCGCACCGGTTCGGGATCCTGGCGCTCGACGACACGGATGTGGTCACCGATTGGCAGGAGAAGCCCAAGGTACCCAAGAGCGACCTGGCGAGCCTGGGCATCTACGTGTTCTCGAAGCGGGCGATCCTCAAGTGGCTGTCCGAGGACCGGCCCGACTTCGGCAAGCATGTCGTCCCCGCGATGCTCGCTGGCGGGGCCCGGGTGTTCGGCTACCGCTTCGACGGCTACTGGCAGGACGTCGGCACCGTGGACAGCTACTGGCGGTCCCAGATGGAGCTTCTGGACGATCACCCGCCGCTCGACCTGTACGACCGGTCCTGGGTCATCCACACCCGCTCGGAGGAGCGGGCGCCAGCGCGCATCGGTCCCACGGCGAGCGTGCACCGGAGTCTCATCAGTCACGGTTGCCTCATCGCGGGCACGGTGGAGCGGTCCATCCTGTCACCCGGCGTGCGGGTGGATCCGGGCGCCATGGTGCGTGACAGCGTGATCATGTTCGATTGCCACATCCGGGCGGGGGCCGTGGTCGACCGGGCTATCCTCGACAAGTTCGTGTCGGTGGGGCCCAACGCGGTCGTCGGCATGGGCGATGACTTCACGATCCCCAACAAGATGGAGCCCTCCCGGCTGAACACGGGCATCACGCTCGTCGGAAAGCGCGCCAGCATCCCGGCGGGGGCCCGGATCGGGCGTAATGTGCGCATCGGCGAGGATGTCCGGTCATCCGATTTCGTGACCAGGACGGTGCGCAGTGGCGGCAGCGTGGTCCACAAGGAGGGCCGCGGGGCCAGCGCACGCCAGGCCGCCGCGGGGGCGTGACACCGGCGGATATCGACGCCTGGCTCGGTGGGCTGGGGCTGTCCGCAGACGATCGCGCCGAGCGGGACGGCGTCTCGAGCTGGGACCTGCTGCTCGATGGGCAACGGCGGCACGACATCCGGGTCACGCTCATCCTCGATCCGGAGCTGGCCCTCCTGTGCTGGATCCACTACGCGCCACCCATCACCGATTCGTTCCGGGTCTCCTATCGCAAGCTGCTGCGCTGGAACGATGAGCTGCCGTTCGTCAAGTTCGCCGTATCGGTCGATGAGCGCCCCGTGCTGACAGCCGAGATCCCGGCAACCTCACTGGACCTGGACACCCTCGGCCTCACGCTGGCGCGCCTGGTCACGATCTGTGACCTACTCCTCGACGACTCCCTCAAGTGACTCTACCCGGGCGCCAAGGCCGCGCCTGCGCTCAAGCGTCCATCGCGACACGCAGGCTTCCTTGCGCGCTATGCCGGGCGACTGGGCGAGCTCACGGCACCGGCGGTGGACGACGATGCTGACGTGGCCTCCCGCGCGGATAGCTCCATGGACCTGCCGCCCGGCACACCGACATCCGGTTCCAGCCCGCCCCCATGAGATATGGCGTGGTGCTGCGGGCCATCAACGTCGGACGGCACAACCGGGTGTCCATGGAGGCCGTGCGCGGCGCCGTGGAGGCGGCAGGCTGTGCCGCCGTGCGCAGCTATCTCCAGACCGGCAATCTC
>JBBSOS010000436.1:0-1787 GCA_038259505.1 Candidatus Limnocylindrales bacterium
AGCGGCGCGGATACGCTCGCGGTGAGCATCGGCAACGTCCATGGTGCGACCCCGGTCCCGCCACGTTTGGACCTGGCGCGGCTCGAGGCGATCGCATCGTGGACCGGCGTGCCACTCGTGCTCCATGGTGGTTCGGGACTGGACGACGCCCAGCTTCGCGACGCGATCGCCATGGGCATCAGCAAGGTGAACGTCAACACCGAGCTCCGGACCGCCTATCGTGATGGCCTCATGCGACCTGGACCGAACGCAGAGTTGGCCGTGGTGCTCGCCGCCGGGCGAACCGCGGTCCAAGCCGCGACGCGTGACACGATCGACCGGCTCGGCGCTACCGGACTCCTGGATCGGGCCGCCTGGCCATGAGTGAGCCGATCCTGACGGGTCGCGTCGAGGCGCCCAGCCGCGCGCGTCAGCTCCGGGCCGGCCCGGTCACCTGTCTCCTTGATGGCATCGAGCTGCGCGATATCCGGCGCGGGTCGCAGGAACTGGCGAACCTGCTGTACGTGGCGGTCCGGGACGATCGGTGGAACACGCTCCCCGCGGTCGTGGACGACCTGGAGGTCAGGCAGGGGACTGACGCCTTCCAGGTCACCTTCCGCGCCCGGCATCACGCCGCGGACCTGGACCTGAGCTGGGATGGGCGCATGACCGGCGGCGCCGACGGCACCATCACGGTCGTCATGGAGGGTGTCGCGGCGACCTCGTTCCGGTACAACCGGATCGGCTGGAACCTGCTGCACTCGGTGCAGGCCGTGGCCGGACGCTCGTATCGGACGTGGGGCGGCGACGACGGTCTGGTACACACAGGATCGTTCCCGATGGCCATCGCGCCGCAGGGTGCCAGGGGCGGTCGGCTCACGGGCATGCTCGAGCCGTTCCGGCACATGTCCATCGATATCGGATCTGGGACGACGCTGACCATCGACGCGGACGGTGATGAGTTCGAGACGGAGGACCAGCGCAACTTCGCTGACTCGACGTTCAAGACGTACTGCACCCCGCTCCAGCGTCCCGCGCCTCGCCTCGCCGCGATCGGGAGCCGCATCGCGCAGTCGATCACGCTGTCGAGCACCGGGCCGACGCTGGCCGGCGCCACCGGGCCCGGCGCGGTGTCCTGCCCGGCGACCGTGTCCGCCGCAGGGGATCCTGATCCGGACCTGATCCGGGTGGTGGTGGGCACCTCAGGCCGACAGGCCATGCCCCCGATCGGCCTAGGTCTCGCGAGCGATGGCCAGGCGCTGCAGGATCGCGATGCTGAACGGATCCGGGCACTCGCCCCCGGCCACCTCTGGCTCACCCTTGATCCGACGGTTGCCGATGCCGCCGATCGAGTCGCGACCGCTGTGGGGGATGCGCGATCCGTCGGCGCGGCGCTGTTCCTCGAGTTGCTCATCGGCCCGGGTGGCGCGGGCATCGACGCCGTGCCCGTCCTGGTCGATGCCGGACGCGACATCCTGTCGTGGGTGTTCGTTCGTGCGCCGGGGGATGGACCAGTCGACTACGGTACCCCGTCGGAGATCGTGGAAGTGGCCCGTGTCCGGCTCTCGACGGTCATCCCGGACGTGCCGGTTGGCTGCATGGTGGGCTCACTCGCGCCACTCATCCGTGAGCCGCGCGATCCGATTCTCCTCGGGTCGCTCGGCCTGCCGATATGCCCGACAGTCCATCGCGATGACGACCGGACGGTGATGGAGAACCTCGTGGGCCTCGACGACCAGGTCGCGCGCGCCATCGATGCGATGGGCGGCATGCCCGTTCATGTCGGACCGGTCACCCTCGCGACCATC
>JBBSOS010000437.1:0-1689 GCA_038259505.1 Candidatus Limnocylindrales bacterium
CGTGGTGATCTCCCGCAGCCGGTCGAGGGCGTCGTAGGTGGAGGAGCTGATGACCGCGCTGGTCGAGGCATCCCGGACCCTCGTGATGCGACCGAGGCTGTCCCACTCGAGGGTCTGGCCGGGACGGGCGGTCATGCGTCCGTCGGCATCATGGGTGTAACTGCCGCCGGCGGAGTCCGACGTGGGCCGGTCCGCGGCATCGAACGACGTCGTGACCGTGGACGGTGTGCCCGACGGGTCGGTCGTGACCCCGGTCCGGTCGAGCACCTCCGCCCAGGCGGCCGTGTTGAGATTGGTGGTCATCGCCGCATCGATATCAATCCCCGGCGCGCAGGTCCTCGCCCGGGATCCCGCGGCCAGCGAGCTGTGCCCCAAGGCCCTCGAGGTCCTCGATGCCCAGGTAGACCTCGCGGGCACGGCGGATGAACGCGATGCGCCGGGGCGTCGGTACCCACAGGCGGATCGCGCCCGCGGTATCACCACAGAAGCTGATGTCCTGGCTGAACGGCGAATGTCGGATGCCGATGGCACGCCACCACCGATATGGACCGGTGATGTCCCAGCGTTCGATGTCGGCGACGGGGATGACGCTGGTCACCCATCCGAAGCGGACCACCAGCCGATGCTCATCGAGTTCGACGGTGCGGTGCCCTGCCCGCACGCCCCAGGGCAGCAGGAGATATCGGGACCAGCGTCCGATACGAAACGGGAACTCCCGGACCATGCTGTCAGGCACGCTTGTGGGGTGGATCGTAGAACGGCAGCGGGACGACCGTGGCGCCGACCCGTCCACGTCGCCCCTCGACTGTCCACTCCATCTCCAGGGCCCCGCCGAGGTGCTCGAAGCGCGCCTCCACGGACGCCATCGCGACGTTCCGCTTGAGGCCCGGACTCCAGGTACCGCTCGTGGCGCGACCCACCTGGCGTCCGCCTGCGTAGACAGGGATCTGGTCTCGCCACGCCGTCGACGACAATGTCGGTGTCAGGTCCTGGCCCGAGTACAGCCGTTCCAGATCCGTCCAGTCGAGATCGAGGCCGACCAGCCGCCGGGGCGGACCCCCGGTATCCGCCTCACGTTGGAGTGCGGCCTGGCCCACGAACGGCGTCGCCTTGTCGAGCGCGACCAGGCGTCCGAGGCCGATCTCGCCCGGTGCGTAGCTCTGGTCCGGCACGAGCGCGTGCATCGATGACGTGTAGTCGACACCCAGGAGGATGAGGCCAGCCTCCACGCGCGCCACGTCGAGGGCGAGCATGCCCGCGGGTCGCAGCGCGAATGCCCGGCCGGCGCCCATCAGCGCATCCCACAGGTCCGTCGCCCGGTCCGCGTCGACCCACAGTTCGTATCCGAGGTCACCGGTGTACCCCGTGCGACTGACATCGATGCCGATGTCCCCGATGCGTGCGGCGCGCCGACGGAAGTACCGCAGCCCGGCGAACGACTCCCCAGTGGCCGCCTCCAGCACATCCCGCGAGAGGGGACCCTGGAGCGCCAGTGATGCGACCTGTTCGGACGTCTCCTCGATGGACACGCCGAGGCCGCGGGCATTCAGGTGCAGCCAGCGGAGCTGCGGATCGGCCGCGGTCCAGCGATAGCTCTCGTCATCCATGCGACTGACGGTGCCATCATCGATGACCTTGCCGTGCTCATCGCACCAGGGCGTGTAGACGACCTGGCCGGGGGCCAGTCGC
>JBBSOS010000438.1:0-1661 GCA_038259505.1 Candidatus Limnocylindrales bacterium
CGACCAGCAGGTTCAAGAAATCGTGACGCGCGAGCGGGTCCAGCGAAGCCAGCGGCTCGTCCAGGAGCAGCACCGGTGCGTGTGTGCCCAGCGCGATGCACAGCGCGACCTGTGCCGCCTGGCCGCCCGACAGCGAACCCGCCTTCTGGGAGAGGGGGATGGCCAACTGATCCAGGCGACTCTGCGCAGATGATGCATCGAACCCGTGCCGGAGCGTTTCCGCCAGGGCCAGGTGGTCGCCGACGGTCAAGCCTCGATAGAGTGCCGTCGATTGGGCCACGTAGCCAATGCTGTCGACCGCGGCCACCCGATCGACGCCGGGGTCGATACCCATGACCCGTACCTGGCCGGAGGTGAGCCGCTCGAACCCGATCCAGCTTCGGATGAGCGTCGACTTGCCGGCACCGTTCGGACCGACCAGAGCCGTGATGGTCCCGGGTGCCATCGACAGGTTCGCATGACGCAGGGCCCAGTCTCCGCCCCGTCGGTACCGCTTGGAGGCTCCGATGGCCTCGAGGGCGGGTATCGGCGCCCGGTCAGGAGCAGGTTCCGATGCGTGCGACATGGTGGTCCTTCATGCGAGTCCGACAGCCTGAGTCTGCGTGCCACTCCTGCGGCCGCACAGTCGGGAGAACCCTGACCTGTACATGTGGATTCCCACAGGTCCCGTGATGCGCGGCGTGTGCTAGCGTCGGATGATGTCGCGCGCCACTCTCGACCGGGTCTGGATCATGATCGGGTCGGGGCTGCTGGTCGTCGGCTTCGCTGGCTGGTGGGCGAGGACACCGGCGACCCACACCTGGACCTCGGTCGCGGCCATGCTGGCGGTCTGGCTGTCCACTGGGCTGCTGGTGGTCTGCTGGTGGCGGTGGTCAGTCGGCACCGAACCCGTGACCCGGGCGCATCTCGCAGCCCTCGCCCTGGCGGCCACGGCGCCATTGTCCATGGTCCCCCTGGTCGACTCCGGACCAGCGGGCCACGCCCTCGATGCGTTGCAGGTCGCGGGCCTCGCGGTCGTGCCACTGGGTTGGCTGCTGGCGTCGCGGATCGTGGACCCAGGACGGCGGATGCGAGCACAGTCATCCATGCTCGCCCTCTCCATCGTCGGTGTCGGGCTCGGCCGGATCGTGGGACACGGCGACGTCGCGCCGCTGACACGGGGTCTCCGATGGGCGACAGTGGCGTCCATCACCCTGCTACCTGCGACGATCGTTGCGTATGAGCTCATCCGCGGCCCGCACGCTGCTCCGATGGCTGCGCAGCGACGTGGCGTCGAGGCGCTCTTCGTGCTCCTGCTCGGGGCAGTGCCAGGGATCACAGGGCTGTCGCTGGCCATCCGGATGTGGCCGGCGCTGCTGCTGCCGCTCGCGGCAGCGGCCATCACGGCGGCGATCCTCGCCCGATTCGCGGTCCTGCCACTTGCCCGCCTGGCGGCCAACGTCACCCTGCAACGCGATCGGGTGGTGGCAGCGACCGAGTCGGAGCGTACCCCGCTTGCTTCGGCACTCCACGACGGGCCACTGGCCGACATCGCTCTGCTGATCCAGCATCTCGACGATCGGGGTGACGCGGGTTCTGCCTCCATCGCCCGGGGAGTGGCCAACGAGCTGCGGTCCATCGGCAGCGAGTTGCGGCTGCCCATCCTTGACGACCTGGGCGCC
>JBBSOS010000439.1:0-1647 GCA_038259505.1 Candidatus Limnocylindrales bacterium
ATCTCGAGCACGATAACGCCAACGGCGAGGCGCACCTGCTGAGCGCGTACGGCGGCACCCGACTACTGCTGCCGCTCGATGCCGGCGGCGTCCGGCTGGGGACCTGGCAGCGGATCCTGCTGCTGGAGTTGGACGGCCCGCGCGACCGGGCGATCGAGGTCGATCGGTACCTGCTCACGCCGGCCGGGTCGTGAGCGGCGACGTGAGCGGTGACGTGCGTGACTCGACCGGCGCCGTGCGCGCGTCTGCCGGCGCCGGGGGCGATGCCAGGGTCGTGCTCGTGACCGGCGCAGCCAAGGGGATCGGCAGGTCCGTCGCTCGGGCGTTCGGTGCCGATGGCGCGCGCGTGGTGATGCTCGACCGAGACGGTCCGGCGCTCGGATCGGCAGCGGCGGAGACCGGTGCTCCCGATCGCGTCCTGAGCCTGGTCACCGATGTGACGGACGAGACGGCTGTGCAGCGCTCGGTCGATCAGGCCATCGCGACGTTCGGTCGGCTCGACGTCGTCTGCAACAACGCCGGTGTCCAGGCCCCCGGCCGCCTGGACACGGTGACGACGAGCACCTGGCAGGGACTGCTCGCGGTCGACCTGACGGCCGTGTTCTTCGTGATGCGTGCTGCGTATCCGCATCTGGTCCGGGCCCGGGGCTGCGTCGTGAACATCGCGTCCATCGATGGGCTCATCGGCGAGGCGTCCGTCGGGCCATACAGTGCCGCGAAGGCAGGGGTCGTCAACCTCACCCGCGCGGCCGCGCTTGATTGGGGACCCGTGGGCATCCGGGTCAATGCGGTGTGCCCGGGCATGACCGACACGCCCATGCTGCGGGGCTTCCTGGATCGATCGCCGGACCCCGCCGCCGATCTGGCGGCGCGCCTTCGCCGCGTCCCGCTCGGTCGACTGGTCGAGAGCGACGAGGTCGCCGACGCGGTGTGCTTCCTTGCCTCGGACTGTGCCCGTGCCATCACCGGGACCACCCTCGTGGTGGACGGCGGCGTGTCGGCGGGCTGGGACTTCCAGGCGCCGTAGCTCGATCACTGGGAGGGATATCGATGGCGGACTATTCCATCTGGCTGGTGCAGACGGGGATGATGCCCGACTACCCGGTCAGCGGCATCCTGTACGGCGCCCACAACGAAGGGACGTATCGGGTCCCGCTTGGGTTCGTGGTCATCAAGGGTGAGGGCCACATCGCGCTGGTGGACTGTGGCATCCGATTTCCCGACCATGACAAGGACATCCGCGAGCTGTACTCGGTCGAGGTGGCCCGCTCGTCCGACGATGGGGTGCGAGCCCTGGGCCTCGACCCAGGCGCTGTCGACACCATCATCCTGACGCATGCCCACTGGGATCACATGGGCAACCTGGACGGCTTCCCGAACGCTCGGGTGATCCTGGGTGAGTCGGAGCTGCACGGCTGGACGAGCGCCGTCAGCCTGCCCGCATCGATGGGATTCCTGCAGGGTGGGGTCGATATCGTGGACCTGCACACCCTGCTCGACCGGAGCATGCGGGGCATGGTGACACTCATCGACGGTGGAGCGGCCGATGTGCTGCCCGGCGTGGACGTGATCCCGGCTCATGAGACACACACGCACGGATCGCAGTTCGTGCATATCCGCGGCGCTGGGGTCGATGACTCCTGGGTC
>JBBSOS010000440.1:0-1372 GCA_038259505.1 Candidatus Limnocylindrales bacterium
CCGACAGGTGGCACCCCATGACATCTGGCATGGCATGTGGGCCGGATCCCTGCCGGCCCTGGAGCAAGTCCGGCAACGTCACGGCGGCCGCACCGTGTACGACGCACGGGACGTCTACCTGCGGTCGCGGGCGTTCGATTCGATGCCCCGCTGGCAGCGCTGGATCATGACCCGCTTCGAACGCCGCTGGGCACACGCCGCGGACGCCGTCATCCAGGTGAGCGAGCCGTACGCCGAGATGATGCGCCGGGACCTGGGCCTGACCGATGTCCCCGTGGTGCGCAACTGCCCCGACCGCTGGGACCCACCCGAGCCGCGGCCCGACCGGATCCGCCAGCTGCTGGATATCCCGTCCGATACCAAGGTCATCCTGTACCAGGGACTGGTGATGAGCGACCGGGGCATCGAGCAGGCGATGGACGCGATCCTCGACGTGCCGAATGCGGTGCTCGTGGTCATGGGTCCCGGCAACCAGGTCGGCCGCCAGTCGAGCCGTGACCCATACGTCGCCAGGTCGCTGCGGGCGCCATACACCGGAAGGGTGCACGTCATCGATCCGGTGCCACCCACGGAGCTGCTCAGCTGGACCGCTTCCGCGGATGTGATGGTCATGGCCATCCAGCCACGCTCCGAGAACCACGCATACATGACGCCCCAGAAGCTGTGGGAGGCACTGGCCGCGGGCGTCCCGGTCGTCGCTGCCGAGCTGCCGGGCCTGACCTCCGTGGTGCGCGAGACCGGGTGTGGCGAGCTGTGTGACCCGACCTCGCCTCCGTCGATCGCCGTCGCCATCCGGCGCGTGCTGGCGGGCGGGCAAGCAGGCATCCGCGCCATGGGCGATCGGGGCCTGGCTGCTGCCCACGATCGCTACAACTGGGAGCAGCAGTTCAGGGTGCTCGACTCGGTATACGCACGGCTGCTGTCGGCAGGCCGATGACTGCCATCGTCGAGCCACCGGAGGCCTCGTCGTCCCGGGAGCGTGCGCCAGAGAGCGGGGCCGCGCACCGGCGGCCAGCGCGGATCGCGATCCTGTCACAGGGCACCAGCGAATTCGACTCCCGCGCCCAACGGATCGCCCGTTCGCTCGCGGCTCGCGGCGACACGGTCACCATCTACTCCCGCTTCCTGCCGGAGCTGCCAGCCGAGGAGTTGCTGGACGGCTATCGCATCGTCCGATTGCCCCTGAGCGAGTCCAATGCCCGCCAGGCTGCAGCCACCCACCGAGCACGTCCGTCGGGCGCGGATCCCCGGAGTTCAGCTCCTCAGGAGCGTTCAGCTCCACAGGCAGGAGTGCCGGACGGCGGAGCGAGCGAGTCGTCCGTGAAACCGGCCCCTCCGGCCGTGTCCCGGACCGTCGCCCGGATCGACCGAC
>JBBSOS010000441.1:0-1270 GCA_038259505.1 Candidatus Limnocylindrales bacterium
AGATCGCTGCCGAGCGTCGCGACTTCCGGGCGACGGTGACGGTCACCCTGCATCGTGACCCGTTCCTGGCGGTCGGCCACGAACCGATCCGGGAGGCGATCGCGGCCGCCACCCTGGCCATCGCCGGCATGGGCCTTGTCGATGTCGGCGAGAACGCGTGGATGGACGCGGCTGTCACGCAGTCTGCGGGCATCCCGACCATCTCCGTCGGCGCGACGGGAGCCAACCTGCACGCTCCCGACGAATGGGTGTCACTCGCCGAACTCGTCACCGTTGGCGATATCGTGGAACAAGCCATCGGCGCCTTCTGTGCCTGAGGTGCTCCGCCAACCCATCGACTCCGTTACCGAGCAACGACCTGCAGCACGATCGTGATGCCTCCGCCACAGGAGCGCGTGATCATCACAGAGAGAGGAAGGATCATGGGATCGAACTACGACACGAGCCGGTCACAGGCGGCGTACGAAGCAGCTCAGCTGGTCATCCCAGGCGGGGTCAACAGCGGTGCTCGAGGACCACAGGCAGGCTGGGTGCCGGGGCCGCCGGTGGTCGCCCGCGGCAAGGGCTCCCACCTGTGGGATGTCGATGGCAATGAGTACATCGACTACCTGCTGGCGCTGGGTCCGATGATCCATGGTCACGTCCATCCGGACGTGACCACGGCAGTCACTGACGCGATCAGCTCCCTTGGCACGATGTTCGCGTTGCCCTATGAGATGGAGGCGCTCGCAGCCAGGAAGATCATCGACCTGGTGCCCTCGGTGGAATTCGTGCGCTTCGGCAACTCGGGTACGGAGGTCGTGCTCCACGCGACGCGCCTGGCTCGCGCCTTCACCGGTCGGGATGTCATCGTTCGGTTCGAGGGCCAATACCACGGCTGGTCGGATCAGCTGGAGTGGAGCCACCATCCTGATCTCGCACTTGCGGGTCCCCGTGAGCGACCCATCGCGCTGCCCGGGACTGCGGGCATCCCGGAAGTCATCGGTCAGACGCTCATCGTGCTGCCCTGGAACGACCAGGCGGTCGTAGAGCAGCTCATCGCGGAGCAGGGTCACCGGATCGCGGCCATCCTGACCGAGCCGATCATGGGGAACACGGGTGTCATCCCCCCCCAGCCGGGCTATCTGCAGTTCCTTCGCGAGATCACGACCGCCAATGAGATCGTGCTCATCTTCGACGAGGTCATCAGCGGGTTCCGGGTGGCCCCCGGCGGTGCCCAGGAGTTGTACGGCGTGACGCCCGACATCACCACCATGGCCAAGGCCCTGGG
>JBBSOS010000442.1:0-1199 GCA_038259505.1 Candidatus Limnocylindrales bacterium
CACCACGAGGTAGCGTTCCGGGATCCGGTATCGGTCGCGCAGTTGCTGCCACAGGGCCCGATCAGGAGCACCAGCCACGAATGCGTCATCGGCGGCGAGCGGCACGACCGCGACCCGCTCCCGATCGACATCGACCAGCCGCACGAGCGCATCGGCAGATGCGTGCGACGCGACGATGATCCGGCTGGCGCGCCGCAGACCCGCCGTCCGGCTCCGATGGCCGACTCGCGCTGCGGCGGTCCTGGCATACGACTCCGGCAGCTCCCAGGGCGCCATGTCGAGGAGCGTCGCAACGACCGGAAGCCTCGAGCGGGCCGGCATCGCGCCGCCTGCGGTGTGGAACACCATGCCTGCGGACGATCCCGCGGGACGGATGCGCAGCTCCGCAGCCCGCAGCAGCAGCGCATCGAGGGGCAGTCCCAGCGAGCGAAGCGGCCGGGCGGTGGGCGGCAGCCAGCGTCGAGTGGCGATATGCAGGCCGGCGGCTTCCATGGCGGGCGTCGGATCGGGTCGCAACCGTCGCAGGACCGGCACGAAGTCCTCGCCCGGCAGTGCGTGAGCCGCATAGCTCGCCATCAGGGAGCGCAGGTATGCCGCGGTGATGGGAGCCCGCTCGGACTCCTGGAGCAGTCGGAGGTCGACGACGACGCGGCAACCGGGTGGTCGGACCCGCGCGTCGGCCGCGAGATCCGCGAGGAGCACCATCAGGCGCCGGGGGCGGGAGGCCGCTCCAGGTGTGCCGTCGGTCCCCGTCCGCGCAGCTCGTCCCAGCGGAGTTGGAGCACGACCTTGAGCGCCTCGCCGATGATGCCCCTCGACATCTTGCTGACACCCACGCGCCGGTCGGTGAACACGATGGGCACCTCGACCACACGCGCACCCGCGCGGCTCGCGAGATAGGTGGTCTCGATCTGGAAGACGTAGCCACCGGAATGGACCCGCTCCCAGTCAACGACCTCGAGCGCCTCACGACGCCAGGCCTTGAAACCGCCCGTCAGGTCATGGGGCGTCAGCCACAGCACGATGCGCGCGAACAGGGAGCCTCCGCGGGACACGATGCGCCGGGCGACGCCCCAGTCGACCACCCCGCCACCTGACACGTACCGGGAGCCGATGGCCAGGTCAGCGCCATCGGGACGCGGTGCATCAAGCCCGCCGGCCAGCGCATTCACCAGCGGCGGCAGGTAATCCGGGGAGTG